>DASUXE010000126.1:0-6809 GCA_036378075.1 Gammaproteobacteria bacterium | reverse complement strand
GCTCCGGACACGCACCGCCGGCGCGCCGGCAGAACATAATGCGCTGGACCATTTTCCGGGCCGAAGGTATCCTACTAGTTTAGTCAGGATTGGTTCCGGCCGATTACAGGGGTGGAAAACCCCTGCGCCCGCCCCCATACCCCGAATCCCGAAGCCGTGCTCAGAGGCAGCCGCAATGGAGGACGCACACATGACCCCGACTCGACCCGCCACCGAAGCGGACGTTGTCTCCATCGAAGACGTGCAGTCCAGCGCGGTTACTCGCCGCATTCCCATCAACAAGGTAGGCATCAAGGATATCCGGCATCCGGTCAGGGTGCGCGACCGTTCCGGCGGCGAGCAGCATACCATCGCCAACTTCAGCATGTACGTGGATCTGCCGCACAATTTCAAGGGCACCCACATGTCGCGCTTCGTCGAGATTCTCAACAACTACGAGCGCGAAATCACCACCGATTCGTTCAAGGAAATGCTGACCGACATGACCGAGCGGCTGGGTGCGGAATCCGGCCATATCGAGATGCGCTTTCCGTATTTCGTCAACAAGCAGGCGCCGGTGTCGGGCGTGCAGAGCCTGATGGATTACGATGTGGTGTTCACCGGTCAGCGCCGCAACAACGAAAACTGCCTGCGCATCAAGGTCGTGGTGCCGGTCACCAGCCTGTGTCCGTGCTCGAAGAAGATTTCCGACTACGGCGCGCATAACCAGCGTTCCCACGTCACCGTCAATGCCAGGACTCGCGGTTTCATCTGGATCGAAGAGCTGATTGAAATCGTCGAGCAGCAGGCGTCCTGCGAACTGTATGGCCTGCTGAAACGCCCTGACGAAAAATACGTTACGGAACGTGCTTACGACAATCCCAAGTTCGTGGAAGACATGGTGCGCGACATTGCGGTGAAGCTGAATGCGGATGAGCGCATCCGGGCCTATTGCGTGGAATCCGAAAATTTCGAGTCAATCCACAACCATTCCGCCTACGCGATGGTCGAGAAAGACAAGGATCTGGAACCGAAACTGGCCAGGGCCTGATTCGCCCTGGCGTCCCGTCTGTCCGGATGCGTCGCTGAAACGCCACGCATCCGGATCATTTTTTCTTGCGCGCGTCTTCCGGTTTCTCGCTGCGGGTAAGCCGCTCGATCAGGGTGCGCAGAAACACCTTGTGAAACTGCAGCTGGCAGGGCATCGAGGCCTGTTCGATCAGTGTCGCATTCACCCGCAGGACGGTTACCGCAGTCTTGGCCACGATGCTCGCGGTGCTGCGGGTCTGCTGCAGGTAGGCGGCTTCACCGAAACAGTCGCCCTCGCTCAACAGGCCAACTGCCTTGCTGCCACGTCTGACTTCGGCGCTGCCTGACACCACGATCACAAAACAATCGTCGAGTTCGCCTTCCACCAGAATATTTTCGTTGGCGCTGTAACTCTGCCAGCGGCTGGCCTGCAGCACCTCATAGATATCCGGATAGGAAAAGCCCTTGAAGAAGGTCAGGCCGCGCAACATGTTGAAGCGCTCCTGCTCGGCGATCTCCTGCGACAGTTTGTCGAGGGTGCGCACGGCACGGGTCAGCGCGGTCGCGAACTCCATGCCGGTCTTGTAGCGGCGTGCCGGATCCTTTTCCAGTGCCTTGGTGACGATGTCTTCCAGCACGCTCGGCACATCGGGGCGGATACGATGCAGCGGCGGCGGGGTTGCATAGATGATCTGGTGCACCAGGCGCGACAGATTGTCGCCGTAATAGGGACGCTTGCCGCACAACAATTCGTACATGACTACGCCCAGCGAATACAGATCGGTCTGGGTACTGGAAGGCTGCTGGCGCATCTGTTCGGGTGCCATGTAACTCGGCGAACCCACCAGCCCCTTGAGCTGCCCGGCCTCGTTGCCCGCCATTTGCGCCACGCCGAAATCCACGATGCGCACGTCGCCTTCGGCGGTCATCATGATATTGCCGGGCTTGATATCGCGGTGAATCAGTCCGTTCTTGTGTGCATAGTCGAGCGCCTTGGCGCACTTGAAAATGACCTCCACCACCTTGCGTACCGGCAGCAGATTGTTGGGCCGGCAGAACACCGTGAGCGGATGTGCGCCACGCACATATTCCATGACCACGAAGCAATGATCATCGTCTTCGCCGGCGTCATAGATCGGCAGGATGTTCGGGTGATTGAGCTTGCCTACCAGATAGGCTTCGTTGAAAAACAGTTTGCGGCGGGTACGTGCTTCCGACTCCGGAACATTTTCGTCGAGATTGTAAAGCTTGAGTGCGACATCCTTGCCGAGGAACGAATCATGGCAAAGGTACACCGTGCCGGTCGTACCCCGGCCTAGTTCCCGTGTCACCATGAATTTCCCCAGCTTGGCTGGCGTGCCCATACCCTGTCCCCGGTGCGGCGATGTCCTCAAGTAACATTTTCATCATACCAAGTCCGGACGCTGCTCACCTATTCAGGATATGGACCGCCAATCCCAAGAGTATTGCCGTGAACAGACCGGCCACGGCGTCGTCGAGCATGATGCCCAGCCCACCTTTGACGTGCCGGTCCAGCAACCGGATCGGCCAGGGTTTCCAGATATCGAACAGGCGAAACAGCGCAAAGCCGGCGACGATCCAGATCACGCCCAGCGGCGCCACCGCCATGCTGATGAGATAGCCGACAATTTCATCCCAGACCACCCCTGAGGGATCGTCGATCTGCATCTGTCGGGCGGTATAGCCGCATACGGCGATCCCGCCGATGAACGCCAGCAGCGTGAATCCCGCATAGAACCAGATGCCGCCGAGCTGAACCAGCAGATACACCGGGATCGCTGCCAGGGTTCCGGCGGTGCCGGGCGCCCTGGGAACCAGACCTGCCCCGAAACCATAGGCAAGAAAATGCAGCGGATTGAGGAACACATCGCGGGCGGTAAGCGGACCTGACATGCACGATTCCTTGGCTTTAACTGAAATGGAGATAACCGGCGGGATCAATGCTGCTGACAGTGCCCTGTTCGTCGCGCAACCGCAACCCGCGTTCGCCATCAATCATGCCGATGCGAGTTACCGCACAACCGAATGCTTTCACGCATTCCTGCAGCGCGGGCACGTTATCCGTGGGCACCGTGAAACACAATTCGTAATCGTCACCGCCGGTCAGAGCCAACCGGCGTGCCGCGTCCACTGCCTGTAATTCGCGAAGACACGTGGAAAGCGGCAACCCGGCAAGCTCCAGTGTCGCACCGCAGTTGTCGGCTTCCAGCAGATGGGACAAATCCGCGAGCAGGCCATCCGATATGTCGATGGCTGCACTTGCAACACCGCGCAGTGCCAGCCCTGCTGCAATGCGGGGTTCGGGATAACAGAAACGCTGCACACAGACATTGCCGGGTTCGTGGCGTCCGACCTGAATCAGCTGCAGTCCGGCGGCAGCGTCGCCCGGATGACCGGTGACAAATACGGCATCGCCGGGACGGGCGCCGGTACGGGTCAACGCGTGACCGGCGGGCACCAAACCGTGCGCCGTGATGGTAATGTTGAGTGGACCCCGCGCGACATTGCCGCCAATCAGCGCCACATTGTGCTGCTTTGCGAGCCGGAAAAATCCCCGGCTGAATTTTTTCAGCCACGCCGCATCCACTTCAGGCAATGTGATCGCGAGCAATACCCAGGCAGGCTGCGCGCCCATGGCCGCGAGATCGCTCAGATTCGCCGCAAGCGCGCGATAACCGATCGCTTCCGCATCGAGCCCGGCAGGAAAATGCACCCCCGACACCAGACTGTCGGTGGTCACGACCAGTTCCTGTCCGGGCGGGACCCGCAACACTGCCGCGTCGTCGCCGATACCAAGCACGACATCGTCGCGCATCGCACCGCCATCGACAAAGTAATGACGGATCAGCGCAAATTCATCCATCGTGGTACAGGAATCAGGTAACGCGTGCGCGTGCCTGCTTTTCCGGGGCACGATATTCGTCCGCGGCCCGGTCGAGCACGGCATTGATGTATTTGTGGCTGTCTTCGCCGCCGAAGTTTTTGGCGAGTTCCACCGCTTCGTTCAGCACCACGCGGTAAGGCACATCAAGACAGGATTTGAGTTCATACATGCCGAGCAGCAGAATCGCCCGCTCGATGGGATCAAGCTGATCGGCGGGACGATCCAGATGTGGCTCGAATGCGGCGGCTAGCGCTGCGTGTTGTGCAATCGTGTCGCGCAACAAGAGATCGAAATACTCCAGGTCGGTATTCTTCGCTTCCTGACTCAGATGCAATTGAGCGAGGATGTCGGCCGCTTCGTTGCCACCCAGCTGCCATTGATAGAGACCCTGCATCGCCAGCCGCCGCGCGCGTGACCTGCCGCGCGCACCGTGTTTCCGGTTCCCGCTCATTGCGGTTCACCGAGCATTTGCAGCAGATTGGCCATTTCCAGTGCTGTCATGGCCGCATCCGCGCCCTTGTTACCAGCCTTGCCACCGGCGCGCTCCAAGGCCTGTTCGGCGGTGTCGCAGGTGAGCACACCGAAGGCCACCGGTACGCCGGTATCCAGCGCTACCTGTGACAACCCCCGGGCACATTCACCAGCTACAAAATCGAAGTGCGGCGTGTCGCCGCGGATCACGGCACCCAGCGCGATCACGGCATCGCAGTCGCTGTTGGCAGCCAGTTCCTGGACAATCAGCGGCAACTCGAAGGCACCCGGCACCCTGACCAGCAGTACCTGTATATCCGGCACGCCCTGCTCGCGCAAAGTCTCGAGCGCACCACTTACCAGCTTGTCGACGACAAAACTGTTGAAACGGGCCGCGACGATGGCAATGCGCGCGCCATTGGCTGCGCTGTCGCCCTGAAGGATTTTGGGGGTGCCGGTCATGATAAAGAGCCTGTGGAAAAACGTGCCTATTCTAACCGAGGCGGACCTGCCCCGCCTCTCGATCAATGCGGTTCAGTTACACGCTACGTACTCAACCACTTCGAGACCAAAGCCGGACAGGCCCTGCATGCGCTTCGGCTGACTCAGGACCCGCATCCTGCGTACACCAAGGTCGAGCAGTATCTGTGCACCGATACCGTAGGTCCGAAGTTCGGCTGCGGCCGGGCTCCCGTCGTCATTCTGGTTCGACGGCGCATCATGTTCACGCAGGCGTTCCAGCAGCGCGGCCGTATCTTCGGGCTGCCGCAGAATCACCACCACGCCACCTTCTTTCGCCACGCGCCGCAGCGCATGCCGCAACGGCCAGCCCAGCTCATCCCAATTAACGCCGACCAGATCACTGAGCGTGTTCTGCAAATGCACGCGCACCAGCACCGGCTGCGTCGGATCAATCTCGCCGGCTGCAAGGGCAAAATGCACTGCGTTATTGACACGATCCTGATACACACTCAGCTTGAACGAACCGAACTCGGTCGGTATTGCGCGCTCTGCAATGCGCGTTACCGTTTTCTCGCGCGCCAGACGGTAGCCAATCAGATCGGCAATGGTGCCGATACGGAGATTGTGTTCACGCGCAAAGGCTTCGAGCTCCGCGCCGCGCTTCATGCTGCCGTCGTCGTTGACCACTTCACAGATCACCGCGGTCGGCGACGACAAGCCTGCCAGCTTCACCAGATCCACCGACGCCTCGGTATGACCGGCGCGGTATAACACGCCGCCCTCGACGCAGCGCAACGGGAAAATATGTCCGGGACGGCTGAAATCCGCGGGTTTGACGCCCGGATCAGCCAGCGCGCGGATGGTGCGTGCGCGGTCCTGCGCCGAGATGCCGGTGGTGGTGCCGTGCTTGTAGTCCACCGAGACCGTGAACGCGGTACGGTGCGATTCGGTGTTGTCGGAAACCATCTGCGGCAACCGCAATTCTTCCAGGCGTTCGCCGGTGGTCGGCAGACAGATGATGCCACTGGTGTAACGCACGAAGAATGCGATGGCTTCCGGCGTCACAGTCTCGGCCGCCATGATCAGATCGCCTTCGTTCTCGCGATCTTCATCATCCATCAGGATGACCATTTTGCCGGCGCGAATGTCGGCAATGATGTCTTCGATGCTGTCCAGTTTCATATGATGCAGGATTCCAATAGCGGTTTGATTAAAGCCATGTTCAAGCCGGCGTCAGCAGGCGTTCCAGATAGCGCGCCACCAGATCAACCTCGATGTTGACGCGGGTGCCGGCGGCATAATTGCCGGTTACAGTATGTTCGAGCGTATGCGGAATGATATTCACCTCAAACTGTGCGCCATTTACTTCGTTGACTGTCAGACTGACGCCATCCACGCAAATCGAGCCCTTCTTCGCCACGTAACGTGCCAGCTCGGCCGGCAGTTCGATGCTGAAGCGCACCGAACGGGCGTCGTCGTAACGCTCGTGAACCGTACCGACGCCATCTACATGACCACTGACGAGATGACCGCCCAGCGGCGTAGCCAGCGTCAATGCGGTCTCCAGATTCACCGGCGATCCGGGCTCAAGGGCGCCGAGCGTGGTCAGATTCAGGGTTTCCCGCGACGCATCTGCTGCAAAGCCGCCCGCCAGCTTTTCGATCACGGTCAGACAGCAGCCATTTACTGCGATACTGTCGCCGAGCTTGACCGCATTCATGTCCAGACTGCCGGCATCAATGTGAATACGCACATCGCCGCCGCGTACTTCAAGCCGCTTTATCTTTCCGACTGTCTGAACAATGCCCGTGAACATCTACGCTTTACTCCGTTCTGAACATCATCCTGATATTGCCACCCACCTGCCGCAAATCAGTCAACTTCAATTCCTGTCGCATTTGCATCCCGGCGATGGCCGGAATACTGAACATGCCGCGCGCGCTGTCGCCGAGCAGGTGCGGCG
>DASUXE010000125.1:0-8638 GCA_036378075.1 Gammaproteobacteria bacterium | reverse complement strand
TTACTCGATAATCTTGGCGACGACGCCGGCACCGACGGTGCGGCCACCTTCGCGGATGGCGAAACGCAGACCGTCTTCCATCGCGATCGGGTTGATCAGGCTCACCACCATCTTGATGTTGTCGCCCGGCATCACCATTTCCACGCCCTTCGGCAGGTCCACGCTGCCGGTCACGTCGGTCGTGCGGAAGTAGAACTGCGGACGGTAGCCGTTGAAGAACGGGGTATGACGACCGCCTTCTTCCTTGGTCAGTACATACACTTCGGCTTCAAACTTGGTGTGCGGCTTGATGCTGCCGGGTTTGCACAGCACCTGACCACGCTCGACGTCTTCACGCTTGGTGCCGCGCAGCAGCACGCCCACGTTGTCGCCCGCCTGACCCTGGTCCAAAAGCTTGCGGAACATTTCCACGCCGGTCACGGTGGTCTTCTGGGTGTCGCGGATACCGACGATTTCGATTTCGTCGCCCACCTTCACGATGCCGCGCTCGACACGGCCGGTCACCACGGTGCCGCGGCCCGAGATCGAGAACACGTCTTCCACTGGCATCAGGAAGTCGCCGTCAATGGCGCGCTGCGGCTCGGGAATGTAGCTGTCCAGCGCGTCCACCAGCTTGTCGATCGACTTGGTGCCGATGTCAGAGGTGTCGCCTTCCAGCGCCTTCAGCGCCGAACCGATGATGATCGGGGTCTTGTCGCCCGGGAACTGGTAGCTCGACAACAGATCGCGCACTTCCATTTCGACGAGCTCCAGCAGCTCGGCGTCGTCGACCATGTCGGCCTTGTTCATGTACACAACGATGTACGGCACGCCCACCTGGCGCGCCAGCAGGATGTGCTCGCGGGTCTGCGGCATCGGGCCGTCCGCCGCCGATACCACCAGGATCGCGCCGTCCATCTGCGCTGCACCCGTGATCATGTTCTTCACGTAGTCCGCGTGGCCCGGGCAGTCCACATGTGCGTAGTGGCGCTTCGCCGACTCGTATTCCACGTGCGAGGTCGCGATCGTGATGCCGCGCGCCTTTTCTTCCGGCGCGTTGTCAATCTGGTCGTAGCCTTTCGACTCGCCACCAAACTTCTTGGCCTGGACCACGGTCAATGCCGCTGTCAGGGTGGTCTTGCCATGGTCTACGTGACCAATCGTTCCCACGTTTACGTGCGGCTTGGTGCGCTCAAATTTTGCCTTGGACACGGTTGCTACCTCGTCTCGGATTTCAAATTATCAGGATGCTTTCTTGATGACCGCTTCCGCCACGTTGGCGGGGGTCTCCATATACTTCTCGAATTCCATCGAATACGTGGCGCGACCCTGAGTCGCGGAACGCATCGACGTGGCGTAACCGAACATCTCGGCGAGCGGTACTTCCGCGCGCACGATCTTGCCGGCTGGCGCATCTTCGGTGCCCTGCACGATGCCGCGGCGACGATTGAGGTCGCCGATGATGTCGCCCATAAAATCTTCCGGGGTCACCACTTCGACCTTCATGATCGGCTCAAGCAGCACCGGCTTGGCCTTCTTCGCGCCTTCCTTGAAGCCCATCGAACCGGCGATCTTGAACGCCATTTCGTTGGAGTCCACGTCGTGGTAGGAACCATCGAAAATGGTGACCTTGACGTCCACCACCGGATAGCCGGCGATCACGCCGTTCTTCATCTGTTCCTGAATGCCCTTGTCCACGGCCGGGATGTATTCGCGAGGCACCACGCCACCCACGATGCCGTTGACGAATTCGTAACCCTTGCCGGCTTCCTGCGGCTCGAGCTTGAGCCAGACATGGCCGTACTGACCGCGACCGCCCGACTGACGCACGAACTTGCCTTCGGATTCCACGCTGGCGCGAATGGTTTCGCGGTACGCAACCTGCGGCTTGCCGACATTGGCTTCGACCTTGAATTCGCGCTTCATGCGGTCGACGATGATTTCGAGGTGCAACTCGCCCATGCCGGAGATAATGGTCTGGCCGGATTCTTCATCGGTACGCACACGGAACGACGGATCTTCCTGCGCCAGCTTCTGCAGCGCGATACCCATCTTTTCCTGGTCAGCCTTGGTCTTCGGCTCCACCGCCACCGAGATCACCGGCTCCGGGAACACCATCCGCTCGAGGATGATGACTTTTTCCGGATCGCACAGCGTGTCGCCGGTGGTGACGTCTTTCAGACCCACCGCGGCCGCGATGTCGCCGGCGCGCACTTCCTTGATCTCTTTGCGATCGTTGGCGTGCATCTGCAGAATGCGGCCCATGCGCTCTTTCTTGCTCTTGATCGGGTTGTAGAGCGTATCGCCGGAATTCACCACGCCAGAGTAGGCACGGAAGAAGGTCAGCGTGCCGACAAACGGATCGGTCATGATCTTGAAGGCGAGCGCGGAGAACGGCTCCTCGTCGCTCGGATGACGCTCAGCCGGCGTACCGTCCTTGTCGTCGAGGTTGCCGCGCACCGCCGGCACATCCACCGGCGACGGCAGATAGTAGACCACGGCGTCGAGCATCATCTGCACGCCCTTGTTCTTGAACGCGGAGCCGCACATCATCGGCACGATTTCGTTCGCGACCGTACGCGCACGCAAGCCCGCATGAATTTCTTCCTGGGTCAAGTCGCCTTCCTCGAGGTACTTGTTCATCAGTTCCTCGCTGGATTCGGCGGCCGCTTCCAGCATTTTCTCGCGCCATTCTTTGGCCTGATCCAGGAGTTCGGCGGGAATGTCCTTTTCCTCGAACTTCATGCCCTGGGTCGAATCGTCCCAGTAGATGGCCTTCATCTTGACCAGATCAACGACGCCCTTGAAATTCTCTTCCGCACCGATCGGAATCTCGATCGGCACGGCGTTGGCAGCCAGCCGATCCTTCAGCTGTTTGACGACGCGGAAGAAGTTGGCACCCGCGCGGTCCATCTTGTTGACGAACGCCAGACGCGGAACCTTGTATTTGGTGGCCTGACGCCAGACCGTTTCGGACTGGGGCTCGACGCCGCCCACCGCGCAGAACACCGCGCAGGCGCCGTCCAGCACGCGCAGCGAACGCTCCACTTCAATCGTGAAGTCCACGTGTCCGGGGGTGTCGATGATGTTGATGCGGTGTTCCGGCCAGGACTGATCCATGCCCTTCCAGAAACAGGTGGTTGCCGCAGACGTGATGGTGATGCCGCGTTCCTGTTCCTGCTCCATCCAGTCCATGACAGCCGCGCCGTCATGCACCTCACCGATCTTGTGCGAGACACCGGTGTAGAACAGGATGCGCTCCGTGGTCGTGGTCTTGCCGGCATCGATGTGGGCCATGATGCCGATATTGCGGTAGCGCTCTATGGGAGTAGTACGAGGCACAACGGGATCCTTTGAATTCTTTCGGTCAGATAATTACCAGCGATAATGCGCGAAGGCCTTGTTGGCCTCGGCCATGCGATGCACGTCTTCGCGCTTCTTCACGGCGTTGCCGCGATTTTCCGAGGCTTCCATCAGCTCGGCAGCGAGACGCAACGGCATCGACTTTTCGGTGCGGGCACGCGCGGATTCGATGATCCAGCGCATCGCCAGCGCCTGCTGGCGCGCGGAACGGACTTCGACCGGCACCTGGTAGGTGGCGCCGCCGACGCGGCGGGACTTCACTTCGACCATCGGACGCACGTTGTCGAGCGCCTTGTCGAGGACTTCCACCGGATCGCCGCCTTTCTTGCCACCGATCTGGTCCAGCGCGCCGTACACGATGCGCTCGGCCACGGCTTTCTTGCCGCTCTTCATCACCATGTTCACGAACTTGGCCAGCCGTTCGCTGCCGAATTTCGGATCGGGAAGGATGGTGCGCTTATCAGCTTGTTTTCTGCGGGACATACGCTTTTACCTGAATCAGGACTTGGGACGCTTGGCGCCGTACTTGGAACGGCTCTGCTTGCGATCGTTGACGCCGGCACAGTCGAGGCTGCCGCGCACCGTGTGGTAACGCACACCGGGGAGGTCTTTCACACGGCCGCCGCGGATCAGCACCACCGAGTGCTCCTGCAGGTTATGGCCTTCACCGCCGATGTAGCTGATGACTTCGAAGCCGTTGGTGAGGCGCACCTTGGCCACTTTCCGCAGTGCCGAGTTCGGCTTCTTCGGAGTCGTGGTGTAGACGCGCGTGCAAACGCCACGCCGCTGCGGGCTGCCGCCCAGCGCGGGGACCGTGGTCTTTTCTTTTCTCTGGCTGCGCGGTTTGCGGACCAGCTGATTTACTGTTGCCATTGGCTCGCTCTCGTTCCCGGAACGAAGTGTGTTTAAACCCGGTAAGGGGTCCGAATGGACCCGCCCAAATGGTTGGCGTGGGTCCCAAAAAAGAAACAACAGGCCGGTTTGAAGCCGGCCTGTGCAAAGCCCGGGGATTTTAGGGACGGGGGACAGGGCTGTCAAGCCAAGTCCTGAAAAACCCTCCCTGGGTCTTCAGTCCCGGCATTCGACCCGGCCTGCCGTCATTCAATCCCCGGCTGATTGCGCCTCGGTACTTTCGACCGCTGTCTCGCCTTCGCCGACGTCACTGGACTCAGGCGAGGTGAACAGCGCCTCGGCCTCCGCCACCTGCTGGGCAGTGGCATCGACCAGCTCTTCCGCCCGCTGGCGGCGGCGCTGTTCGTGATACGCATAACCGGTACCGGCCGGAATCAGGCGGCCGACGATCACGTTTTCCTTCAAACCGCGCAGGTCGTCGCGCAGCCCGCGCACCGAGGCTTCAGTCAGCACCCGGGTGGTCTCCTGGAAGGAGGCCGCGGAGATGAACGACTCGGTGGCCAGCGACGCCTTGGTGATACCGAGCAGCACCGGCTCGTACAAGGCCACGGCCTTGTCGTCGTCGGACATCTTCTCGTTCTCTTCCACGGCACGTGAACGGTCCATCTGCTCGCCGCGCAGGAAGCGAGTCTCGCCGGAGACGGCAATTTCCACCTTGCGCAGCATCTGGCGGATGATCACCTCGATGTGCTTGTCGTTGATCTTCACGCCCTGCAGGCGGTACACGTCCTGGATTTCGCGGACCAGGTAGTCAGCCAGTGCGGTGACACCGAGCAGACGCAGGATATCGTGCGGGTTCGGCTCGCCGTCGGCGATAGTTTCGCCCTTCTCGACGCGTTCGCCCTCGAACACATTCACGTTGCGCCACTTCGGAATCAGCAGTTCATGCTGCTCGTTCTCGTCATCGGTGATGACCAGACGCTGCTTGCCCTTGGTGTCCTTGCCGAAGCTGACGGTACCCGACCACTCGGCCAGAATCGCCGGTTCTTTCGGCTTGCGGGCCTCGAACAGGTCGGCCACACGCGGCAGACCGCCGGTGATGTCGCGGGTCTTGGTCGATTCCATCGGGATACGCGCAATGACGTCACCCACACCGACCTTGCCGCCGTCTTCCACCGACACGATCGCGCCCGGAGGCAGCTGGTAATGGGCCGGGATTTCGGTACCGACCAGGCACAGATCCTTGCCCTTCTCGTCCAGCAACCTGATCACCGGACGCAGGTCCTTGCCCGCGGTACCACGCTGTTTCGGATCGGTTACCACGATGCTGGACAGACCGGTGATTTCGTCGGTCTGCCGGGTCACTGTCACGCCGTCCACGAAATCGTGGAACTGCAGGTTACCCGCCACTTCGGTGACGATCGGGTGAGTATGCGGATCCCAGGTCGCCGCCAGCTGACCGGCTGCGACCTTGTCGCCGTCGGTCACGTTGATGGTCGCGCCGTACGGAATCTTGTAACGCTCGCGCTCGCGACCGAACTCGTCCATCACGCCCAGTTCACCGGAACGCGACACCGCGACCCAGTGACCCTTGGCATGCTTGACGGTCTTGATGTTGTGCAACTTCACGGTACCGACCGCCTTGATCTCGACGCTCGAGACCGCCGCCGCACGCGAAGCCGCGCCGCCGATGTGGAAGGTACGCATGGTCAGCTGGGTGCCGGGTTCGCCAATCGACTGCGCGGCAATCACACCCACCGCTTCGCCGATGTTGACGCGAATACCGCGCGCCAGATCGCGACCGTAACACTGCGCGCAAACGCCGTATTTGGTGGCACAGGTAATGGGCGAACGGACCTTAACCTGGTCGATACCCATTTCTTCGAGCTTTTCCACCAGCCGTTCGGTCAGCAGTTCGCCGGCTTCGAGCATCACCTGCTCGGTACCCGGTTTCAGCACCGGCTCGACCAGCACCCGGCCCAGCACGCGCTCGCGCAACGGCTCGACCACATCGCCGCCTTCGACGATCGGCTTCATGAACAGACCTTCGGTGGTACCGCAATCCACCTCGGTGACCACCAGATCCTGCGCCACATCGACCAGACGCCGGGTCAGATAACCCGAGTTCGCGGTCTTGAGTGCGGTATCGGCCAGACCTTTACGTGCGCCGTGGGTCGAGATGAAGTACTGCAACACGTTGAGACCTTCACGGAAGTTCGCCGTGATCGGGGTCTCGATGATGGAGCCGTCCGGTTTTGCCATCAGGCCGCGCATACCGGCCAGCTGACGGATCTGCGCCGCGCTACCACGCGCGCCGGAGTCGGCCATCATGTAAATGGAGTTGAACGACGGCTGCCGGACCTTGTTGCCCTTGCGATCAATCGCCTCTTCAGTGCCGAGCTTGTCCATCATCGCTTTCGCGACCTGCTCGTTGGTGCGCGACCAGATGTCGACCACCTTGTTGTAACGCTCGCCGTTGGTGACGAGACCGGAGGCATACTGATCCTCGATCTCCTTCACTTCGGACTCCGCGCCCACCAGAATGCTTCCCTTCTCATCCGGCACCACCATGTCGTTGACGCCGATCGAGACGCCGGCGCGGGTTGCATAGGAGAAGCCCGTGTACATCACCTGGTCGGCGAACACCACGGTTTCCTTCAGACCCACACGGCGATAGCAGGTGTTGATCAACCCGGAGATGGCCTTCTTGGTCATGTCCTTGTTGATCAGTTCGAACGGCAGGCCCTTGGGCAGAATCTCCGACAGCAGCGCACGGCCAACCGTGGTCTCCACCAGGCGGGTGCGCGACTCGGCTTCGCCGCTCTCGGTAAGCGGATGATCAGTGAGACGCACCTTGACGCGCGCCTGCAGATCGACCTGGCGGTTTTCCCAGGCGCGATGCACTTCCGCCACGTCGGAGAAGTACATGCCTTCGCCCTTGGCATTCACGCGTTCACGGGTCATGTAATACAGACCCAGCACCACGTCCTGCGACGGCACGATGATCGGCTCGCCGTTGGCGGGTGACAGGATGTTGTTCGACGACATCATCAGCGCGCGCGCTTCGAGCTGGGCTTCCAGCGACAGCGGCACGTGCACGGCCATCTGGTCACCGTCGAAGTCGGCGTTGAACGCGGTGCAGACCAGCGGATGCAACTGGATCGCCTTGCCTTCGATCAGCACCGGCTCGAATGCCTGAATGCCGAGACGGTGCAGGGTCGGCGCGCGGTTCAGCATCACCGGATGTTCGCGGATCACCTCTTCGAGGATATCCCAGACTTCCGGACCTTCGCGCTCGACCATCTTCTTGGCGGCCTTGATGGTGGTCGCCATGCCGCGCAGCTGCAGCTTGCTGAAGATGAACGGCTTGAACAGTTCCAGCGCCATCTTTTTCGGCAGCCCGCACTGATGCAGTTTCAGTTTCGGACCGACCACGATCACGGAGCGGCCCGAGTAATCGACACGTTTGCCGAGCAGGTTCTGGCGGAAGCGGCCCTGCTTGCCCTTGATCATGTCGGCCAAGGACTTCAGCGGACGCTTGTTGGAGCCGGTGATGGCACGGCCGCGACGGCCGTTGTCCAGCAGCGCATCCACGGATTCCTGCAACATGCGCTTTTCGTTGCGCACGATGATGTCCGGTGCGTTCAATTCCAGCAGCCGCTTCAGACGGTTGTTGCGGTTGATGACGCGGCGGTACAGGTCGTTCAGATCGGAGGTCGCGAAGCGGCCGCCATCCAGCGGCACCAGCGGACGCAGGTCCGGCGGCAGCACCGGCAACACGGTCATCACCATCCACTCCGGCTTGTTGCCGGATTCGTGGAAGGATTCCATCAGTTTCAAACGCTTGGCGAGGCGCTTGATCTTGGTCTCGGAGTTGGTGCTGCCGATTTCTTCGCGCAGCTTGACCACTTCGGATTCAAGATTGATCGACTTCAGCAGTTCGAAGATCGCTTCCGCGCCCATGCGTGCGTCGAAGTCGTCGCCGTGCTCTTCAATCGCTTCCAAGTAGGATTCATCCGACAGCAACTGGCCGCGTTCCAGCGGCGTCATGCCCGGATCGATCACCACGAAGGCTTCGAAATACAGCACGCGCTCGATTTCGCGCAACGTCATGTCCAGCATCAAACCGATGCGCGACGGCAGCGACTTCAGGAACCAGATGTGCGCGGTCGGGCTGGCCAGTTCGATGTGGCCCATGCGCTCGCGGCGCACCTTGGCGACTGTGACTTCCACGCCGCACTTCTCGCAGATCACACCGCGATGCTTGAGGCGCTTGTACTTGCCGCACAGGCACTCATAGTCCTTCACCGGTCCGAAGATCTTGGCGCAGAACAGGCCATCGCGCTCCGGCTTGAAGGTGCGGTAGTTGATCGTCTCGGGCTTCTTGACCTCACCGAACGACCACGAACGGATCTTGTCCGGCGAAGCGATGCCGATCTTGATG
>DASUXE010000124.1:0-4445 GCA_036378075.1 Gammaproteobacteria bacterium | reverse complement strand
AGTTCCGACAGGTGACGCATTTCACCGATTACGACATCGACTGGCCAAGCCTGGGCAACAACGGCATCACCTTCCAGGACGGTGGTTCGCTGTATGTGCTCGATCTGCCAAGCGAACAACTCCACAAGCTCGACGTGTCCGTGCCCGATGACGGCACCGAGACCAACACGCGCTTCGTGGACGACAGCAAGTACATTCAGGCGCAGGACACGGCGGGCAATATCAATTTCGATATCTCGCCGAACGGCAAACGCGCTCTGTTGCAGGCCCGTGGCGATGCCTTCACCCTGCCGGCGGAACACGGCAATACCCGTGATCTGACTCAAACGTCGAATGCAGAAGAGGAATATCCGAGCTGGTCGCCGGACGGCAAGTGGATCGCCTACACCACCGACGTAAACGGTGAGGTACAGATTGCGGTCCGCTCGTCGGAAGGCGGCGCGGAACAGATCCTCACGGATTTCAAAGCCGGCTATTTCTACAAACCGATATGGTCGCCCGACAGCGGGAAACTCGCGTTCTCCGACAATCTGCACCAGCTGTGGTGGTTGAACGTCAAAACCCACAAGCTCACACGGGTGGCGCAGGACAAGTACAACGAGATACATGATTATGCCTGGTCGCCGGACAGCCGCTGGCTGACATACAGCCTCAGCACCGAGAACCAGATGCGCGGCATCTGGCTCTACAACCTGGCGGACGACAAGGCAACCGCGATCAGTTCGCCGATGAATGCGGACTTCAATCCGGTATTCGATCCAGACGGCAAGTATCTGTACTTCATCTCGGCGCGCCACGAGAACCCGACCTTCAGCCAGAGCGAATTCAATATCGCCACGCTCAAGATGTCCGGTATCTATGCGGCCACGCTGACGCGCAATGAAGCGTCGCCGTTTGCACCGCGTTCGGATGAAGGCGTCTCACCGGAATCAGGCAAGTCCGACAAGAACAAGGAAAAGAAAGCGGACAAGAAGCCGCTGCATATCGATCTCGACGGTTTGATGTCGCGCGCCGTTGCGGTGCCGGTTCCCTCGGACAACTACTACGCCCTGAGTGCCACACCGGGTCATCTTTACTACATGACCACCCCCAACTTCACCATCGAGGGACCGTTATCCGGGGAATCCAGCGCGTTACATGAATTCGACATGAAAACCCGCAAGGACAAGACGCTGAATACCGGACTTAACGGTTACATGCTGTCGGCGGACGGCAAGACCGCTCTGCTCAACACGAAAGACGGCAAATTTGCCTTCCTGGATGTGGCCAGCAGCGATGCCAAGCCCAAGGATCTGAATACCTCGCACATGCGCGTACAGATCGACCCGGTCCAGGAATGGAACGAAATGTACGGCATGGCCTGGCGTCTTGAACGCGACTTTTTCGTCAATGCGAAGATGAACGGTGTCGACTGGAATGCCGTCCGCGCCAAGTACAGCAAGTTGCTGCCGCTGATGGGTTCGCGCGAAGACCTCAATTACCTGATCGGCGAAAGCATCGGCGAACTGTGCAACTCGCACACCTACGTCGGCGGCGGTGACATGAACTACGACGTCACCCGCGTGCCAACCGGTTTGCTGGGCGTGGATTTCGGACTGGATGCCCGATCCGGCCGTTATTACTTCAAGAAAATCTATGCCGGCGACAACACCCGTCAGGATTTCGTCTCGCCGCTGACCGAACCGGGTGTCGATGTGCAGCAGGGCGATTACCTGCTCGCGGTCGATGGACATCCGCTGCAGGCGCCGACCAATCCCTACAGCCTGTTCGTCAATACCCTGGGCAGCACCGTGACGCTTACCGTGGCAAAGAACGCCGATGGCAAGGACAGCCACGATGTCACTGTGAACACGATCAACAATGAACTCAACCTGCGGCTGCATGACTGGATCGCGCATAACCGCGAGCTGGTCAACAAGATGTCCGATGGCAAAATCGGCTACATCTATCTGTCGGACATGGAAGCCGTTGGCATGGACCAATTCGTCCGCCAGTTCTACCCGCAGATCACCAAACAGGGATTGATTCTCGATGACCGCTGGAACGGCGGCGGCTTCATCGACCAGATCGTGCTGGAACGGTTGCGGCGGGTGCTGATCGGCATGAACAGCAACCGCGAACGGATCGCTTCGCCGATTCCGCAACAAGTCAGCGACAGCTACAAGGTGGCGCTGATCAACCACTACTCGGCATCGGACGGCGACATCTTCCCGTACTTCTTCCGCAAGTACGGACTGGGCCCGCTGATCGGTGAACGGACCTGGGGCGGTGTGCGCGGCATTCGCGGCGGCTGGCCGCTGCTCGACAACGGCTACATCACGATTCCGGAAGACACCATGTACGGGCTTGATTCACAGTGGGTGATCGAAAACCACGGTGTCGAACCGGACATGAAAGTCGACGACCTGCCGGGCGACGTGATGCAGGGCCACGACGCGCAACTTGATACCGCGGTGAAATACCTGATGGACAAGATCAAGGCGCATCCGCTGAATCTGCCGGAGCCGCCGCCCCTGCTGCCGGCCTACCCGCCGGCCGGGCATGAATAAAGATCAGGTATCCGAATCATCAAAACTGCGCGGCGGCCCTCGGGCCGCCGCTTTTTTGTTCTTCAATAATGACTCGAAACGGGCGTAGGGAAGCCTGACCCCGGCTTATTGCACCGGGCTCTTGCGCTTTTTATAGGTCCGGGGCTTTTCGCTGTGCTCCTCCGGGTTCCAGGGGGTCCCGGTGCGCCGCTCGATATAGTCGCGGAGCAATTTCCTCACCATCTGGGACGGCGTGACGTCTTCTTCCGCACAAAGTCGTTCAAAGACGGCCTTTTTCCTGGGATCTATCAGTATCGTCAGCCTGGCGGTTCGCGTTTCCAGCGGCATGTTTCGGGCTGCCCATTCATTTACATTGGATGTGATTAGCATGATAATAATATTACGCTGTGTCAAGCTGGATTGCATTGTCCAAATGAGCCGTTGCCCACGGTAAGCGCGGTCGCGAACCCGGTTTCAAGAGCGGGGGTACGCTGTCATTCCTGATCATGTCTGCGGGGTAAGCTCGAGGTCATGATGGATCCGTCACCAGTGCTGATCGCCACGTTAATGACTCCCGTCGCGTGGATTGCGATTGGACTATTGGGCCTGTTGCGGGCACACAGTGTCACCTGGGCCGGACGCATACTTTTTCCGCTGGGCGCACTCGCCGGTTTGCTGCTCGGCGCGGTCATGCTCGCCGACCTGGCACAACCGGCCCAAAGTCTGGTTTTACCACTTGGTTTGGCAGAACTCCCGTTTCATGTACGGCTTGATGCGTTATCCCGCTTTTTTCTGATGTTGCTCGGCCTGACTTCATCAGGCATATCGATTTATTCCTCGGGTTATTTCCGCAGTGGTCAAGGCACTGCGCCCGGACTGCTTTGCCTGCAATACCATCTGTTTCTTGCCGCGATGGCCTTGGTGATCATGGCGGACGATGCTTACCTGTTCATGGTGGCATGGGAAACCATGGCGCTCTCGTCGTACTTTCTGGTGACGACACAACACCGCCTGCCGGAAATCCGCCGCGCCGGTTTCATTTATCTGCTGATTGCGCATCTCGGAGCAATTTCAATCCTGTTGTGCTTCGGCACACTGCAAGGTGGCAGCTGGCAATTTACATTTGACGCCATGCGACATGCGCGGCTCGTTCCGTTCTGGTCGAGCACAGCTTTCTGCCTCGCTCTGTTCGGCTTCGGTGCCAAAGCGGGCCTGATCCCGTTGCACGTCTGGCTGCCGGAAGCCCATCCTGCGGCACCCTCGCCCGTATCCGCGCTGATGAGCGGGGTCATGCTGAAGACAGCCATATATGGCTTGCTGCGGATTACGTTTGATCTTCTGCATGCCCAGTTATGGTGGTGGGGGCTGATCGCACTTGGCTTTGGCTTGTGCAGCGCGCTCTATGGAGTAATTTTCGCCGCGGTACAAACCGACATGAAGCGGCTGCTTGCCTACTCCTCGATCGAGAACATCGGCATCCTGTTCATGGGAATTGGCCTTACGATTCTGTTTCATACTTTCAACATGCCGGCACTCGCCGCATTGGCCCTGGCTGCAACGCTGTATCACGCGCTCAATCATGCATTTTTCAAGAGTCTGTTGTTCCTGTGCACCGGCTCGGTATTACATGCCACGCACGAACGCAGTCTGGGTCGCCTAGGAGGACTCATTCACCGCATGCCATGGGTGGCATGGCTGGCGCTCGTCGGCACGCTCGCCATCGCCGGTCTGCCGCCACTGAATGGCTTTGTCTCCGAATGGCTGCTGCTGCAGGCCTTCCTGTTTACGCCGAATCTTCCGCAGGGATTCATCAATATGCTGCTGCCATTGGGAGCGGCTCTGCTGGCACTGGTTGCCGCGCTGGCGGCTTACGTGATGGTCAAGTTTTACGGCATCATTTTTCTGGGCCAGCCACGT
>DASUXE010000123.1:0-4369 GCA_036378075.1 Gammaproteobacteria bacterium | reverse complement strand
GCTATGTCGAGGAGGGCGAGAAGCCGCTCGCAGCCGCGTTCAAGGGCGCGTCCGAAATCGGCTTCACCATCGTGTCGATCAGCGTCTCGCTGGTGGCGGTGCTGATCCCGCTGCTGCTAATGGGCGGCATCATCGGCCGGCTGTTCCGCGAATTCGCGCTGACCGTGGCAATCGCGATCCTGATCTCCGGTCTGGTATCGCTGACGCTCACACCGATGCTCAGCAGCCGCTTCATCAAGGACAGCGGCCGTCACGGCAAACTCTACGAAACCCTGGAAAACGCCTTCAACTGGTCGCGCGACTGGTATGGCCGCACCCTGACCTGGTCGGTGGATCACTGGCGCACCATGCTGGTAGTTGCCGGCGCCACCTTGGTACTGACGTTCTATTTCTTCGCCGTGGTGCCGAAGGGTTTTATCCCCACCGAGGATACCGGCCTCATTATCGGCAGCACCGAGGCCCCGGAAGGCATCACCTTCGATCAATTGAAGCTTCTGCAGGAACGCCTGGCCCGCATCGTCCGCAAGAATCCGAATGTTGCCGCCGCCATTTCCAGCGCCGGCCAGGGCCGGGGCGGCACCGCCGGCGGCAACGTGGGGCGCCTGATCGTGATGCTCAAGCCCATGGGACAGCGTCACGCTGATGCCGATCAGGTCATTCAGCAGTTGCGCAAGGCGGTCGCGCCGGTACACGACATGCAGGTGTATTTCCAGAATCCGCCAGCCATTCGCATCGGCAGCATCGGCGGCAGCGGTACTTATCAATACGTGCTGCAGGGTCTGGATGTGAACAGTCTCGATCAGGCCGCCAGCAAATTTCTGCCTGAGCTTGCCAAAGTACCCGGACTGCAGGACGTGGACAGCGATCTGGAATTGAGCAACCCGCAGATCAACGTCAATATCCTGCGTGACACTGCTTCGACATTGGGGATTACCGCGGCGCAGATACAACAAACGTTGTATGACGGTTACGGCGGCAACCAGATCAGCACCATCTACGGTTCCACCAACGAATACTACGTCATCATGCAACTGGCGCCGCAGTACCAGTCCGACATGTCTGCGCTGAATGCCTTGTACGTGCGCGGCAGCGGCGATCAACTGGTGCCGCTGCGCAGCGTCGCCAACATCACGCCGGGCGTCGGGCCGTTGCAGGTTGATCATTACGAACAGCTGCCTTCAGTAACCCTGTCATTCAATCTCGCGCCGGGTGTATCGCTGGGCGATGTCACCGGACCAATCGAGCGGCTGGCGGCGGCCAAACTGCCGGCAGACATCACCGGCCTGTTTGCCGGCAATGCTGCAACCTTCCAGAAATCGCTGGTGGATTTGCCGATCCTGCTGTTGATCACCATTCTGGTGATCTACATGGTGCTGGCTATTCTCTACGAGCACTTCATTCACCCGATCACCATTCTCACTGCGCTGCCGCTGGCGATGGTCGGCGCGCTGCTGACGCTGATCCTGTTCGGTCAGGAGCTCAACATCTACAGCTTCGTGGGCCTCATCATGCTGGTCGGCCTGGTGAAAAAGAACGGCATCATCATGGTGGACTTCGCGATCCAGACCAAACGCGAGAAAAACCTCAATGCGCGTGACGCAGTCATCGAGGCCTGTCTGGTCCGCTTCCGGCCCATCATGATGACCACGCTGGCGGCCATCTTCGGCGTGCTGCCGATTGCGGTCGAGCATGGCATGGGCGCCGAATCGCGCCGGCCGCTGGGTATCGCGGTGGTTGGCGGTCTGCTGTTTTCGCAGGCGCTGACGCTCTATGTTACGCCCGCATTCTACGTGGCGATGGAGCACTTGACTGAGCGTTTCAATCGGCGCGAGCATGTGCCGGCGCCGCAGGGTGCCGACGCAGCGCGCGGTGGCGAATAGGTACACTCCGGACATGAAGGGGGAAATCATGAATCAGGAAAATGTCCGGCTCGGCAGCGGGGTGAACGGCTATGTTTCCCGCCCCCGTGGCAGCGGTCCGTTCCCGGCGGTGATTGTGATCATGGAAGCCTTCGGTATCACCGGGCATATAAAAGGTGTATGCCAGCGGCTCGCCAAAGCCGGCTTCGTGGCGGTCGCACCGGATATTTTTCACGGTGACGTGATTGCCTATCCGGACATGGATGCGGCCATGGCGAAGATTCGCAGCCTCAAGGACGAGGACATGCTCAAGGATGTCGGCATGACGCTGGACTGGCTGGCAGCGCAACGCGAAGTTGAACGGCGCTCAATCGGCATCATCGGATTCTGCATGGGAGGCCGGCTGGCCTTCCTGTGCAACTGCCGTTTTCCCGACCGGTTCAGGGCGGCGGTCTGCTTCTACGGTGGCGGCATCGCCGTGGAAGGCGAAACCGATCGTTTCGGACGCACCCCGCCGATACATCTGGCCGCACACATGCAGGCGCCGATCTACCTGGGTTACGGCGCCGACGATCAGGGTATCCCGCCGGCCGAACATGCTCGCATCGCAGAAAAGCTCTCAACACTCAAGAAACGTTTTGCGCTGGCGGTTTATCCCGGCGCGGGACATGCATTCCTGTGCGAGGAACGCCCCAACTATGCGCCGGCTGCCGCCGAAAAAGCCTGGCAGGAAAGCCTCGACTTTCTGCATGCACAGCTGGAGGCAGGCTGAGCCGTCAGCTCAAGCCTGCGGGATGATTTCCCCTTTCGAACTCAACCCGCACACCGGCATGTGCGAGGTGCTGCGCGCGAATCCCATGCGGCCTTTGCGGTCAATCAGGATCAGGCCGGCTTCACTGTCGGTACGATCCACAAAATAACGAATCGCCACATCCGCCGCGCTCATCGGATCGTCTTCCTCTTCCAGCAGATACGCGGCGCTGCGCGCCAGCGTGGTGCGAATGATGTCTTCGCCGAACCCGGTGCAGGACACCGCCGCACGATCATCTGCGTAGGTACCGCAGCCGATCAGCGGCGTATCGCCAATCCGGCCGGGTAGCTTGTCGAACATGCCGCCGGTAGAAGTCGCCGCCGCAAGCCGGCCGCCCTGATCCAGTGCGACTGCACCGACAGTGCCGTATTTGCGTTTCCACTGTTCACTCTGTGAAGGCACGATCAGATCTTCCGGTTTGCAGCGTTCGATACCATTTTCACGCGCTACCCGCATGGCGCCCTCTCCTGTCAACAACACGTGCGGCGTCTGTGTCATCACCGCCTGCGCGAGTTTTACCGGATTGCGCACCCCGCTGACGGCGGCAACCGCGCCGGCGCGCAGCGTCGCACCGTCCATGACCGCGGCATCGGTTTCCACCTTGCCTTCCGAATTCAAGGTGGAACCGAGACCGGCATTGAACAGCGGATTGTTCTCCAGCTCGACGACTGCCGCGACGACAGCATCGACAGCGCTGCCGCCGCTTTTCAGTACTTCATATCCCGCTTCTGCCGCTTTGCGACAGCCCGCCTGCCGCTCCGGCAGACTGGCCGGATCAATCTCGCCGGCACCGCCGTGCACAATGATGCTGTATATCATTGCCGTTACTCATGTTTGAAAATCTTCACCGTCAGGTGGCCCTTTGCGTCAATCCAACCCCGATACATACCTGGCGTATTGAACGCCGTGGCAATGTTACCGGCGCGATCCAGCGCAATCAGTCCCCCGGTATTCTCGCCGCCGAGTTTTACCAGCTTGTCGTGGATTTCGTAATTTACTGCATGCTCCAGATCCCATCCCTTGTACTGCATCAGATCCGAGACATCCTTGGTCAGATTGAGACGCATGTAATACTCGCCGACGCCGGTGCCGGATTCGCCGCAGGTCAGATTGTTGGCATAGGTGCCATCGCCGGTCAGCGGCGAGTCTCCCACGCGGCCATCCATCTTGTTGGTCAGACCGCCGGTTGAAGTGCCGGCAGCGATATCGCCATAGCGGTCCAGTGCTACGGCGCCGACCGTTCCGAAGCCGTGCGCGGTGGTACCCGGATAATGTTCGTCCACGGACGCACTCCTGTTACCGGATTCTTTCAGTACACGCTGCAATTCATCCCAGCGCTGTTTGGTATAGAAATAACTTGCCGGCACCAGCTTCATGCCCTGACTGACGGCGAAATCCTCGGCACCCTTGCCGACCAGCAACACGTGAGGCGTATGCTCCATGACCATACGTGCCAGCACAATCGGATTCCTGACGTGCTGCACGTTCGCAACCGCGCCTGCATTCAGCGTACGCCCATCCATGATTGCCGAATCCATTTCATTCTTGCCATTATGGGTAAATACCGCGCCCTTGCCGGCATTGAACAAGGGAGAATCCTCCATGACTTCAATGGCGGCCTGGACGGCGTCGAGGCTGTGGCCGCCCTTCTCCAGCACCGCGTACCCGGCGTGCAGCGCCTGCGTCAACGTGGCCCGGT
>DASUXE010000122.1:0-3980 GCA_036378075.1 Gammaproteobacteria bacterium | reverse complement strand
AAACTCGTTACGGACCCAGCATCAGTCTGAGTTACCTGCTGTGGGATTTCGGCAACCGCTCGGGTTCGCTGGATGCGGCCAGGTTCGCGCTCACTGCCGCGGACCTGGCCAACAGCCAGACCATGCAGGACGTGATCCTGCAGGTGGAACAGGATTATTACCAGGTGCTCGGCTTGCAGGCGTTGCGCGATGCAGACGAGCAGAACGTGAAAGACGCACAAACCAGTCTGGACGCGGCACGCCAGCGCAAGAATTCCGGACTCGCCACCATCGGTGATGTGTATCAGGCCGAAGCGGCACTGGCCGGCGCGCAACTCGCCCTGCAGCAGACTCAAGGCAATCTTGCCGTGGCGCGCGGCCAGCTTGCCGTGACCGCCGGATACGGTGCCAGCAGCAAACTGACACTGGCACCGTGGCAACCGGATATCGCACCACAATTGCCGGATCAGGACATCGCTGCATTACTCAAACAGGCGCGACAGGCGCG
The DNA here is from genome assembly GCA_036378075.1 of Gammaproteobacteria bacterium. Classification (GTDB taxonomy): domain Bacteria; phylum Pseudomonadota; class Gammaproteobacteria; order Natronospirales; family REEB76; genus DASSKW01. The sequence goes on along the minus strand of DASUXE010000122.1, from coordinate 3,493 downwards.
CCCTGCGCTGCTCGCAGCCAAGGCCCGCGAGCAGCAGGCGGTGGCCAGTCTGGAAGCGACCCGCGGCAAAGGTCTGCCCAGCATCTCGCTCAACGCCAATGCCGGCCGCAACACCAGTGTGCTCGGCGACACACGCACCAGTGCCGACAGTTACAACGCCGGCGTGACCCTGAGTGTGCCGTTGTTCGCCGGGTTTGCGGATCAGGCTGCCGAACATCAGGCGCAGGCCGCAGTGGATGTGGCACAGGCAACCACGCTGCAATTGCAGCAACAGGTGGAACTCGAAGTCTGGCAGGCGTATCAGAATGTCCACACGGCCGCCGCCACACTCACCACCACCGACGCACAATTGAAAAGCGCGCGGCAGGCTGCTGATGTAACCGCAGCGCGTTACCAGAGCGGGCTCGGCAGTATCCTCGACACACTGACTGCACAGGCCACACTCGCCAATGCGCGCGTGCAGCAGGTACAGGCGCGTCTCAACTGGTTCGCGGCACTCGCCGCGCTCGGCCATGCCGTGGGCGGGCTTACCGCGCCACCGGCATCATCGGAGTCAAAGTGAAGAAGAAATCCGGTTTGCTGCTGATTGGCGGCATCGTTGTCATTCTGACCTTGCTGGTAGCGTGGCGTGTCATCACCACCAAACAGGGACGTCATTCAAGGCCGCAGGACGATCGCGCACTGTCCGTGGATACCGCCGTTGCGGTGCGCCGGCCGATGCCGGTGTTGTTGCAGTCTGTCGGTCAGGTACAACCGGAACATTCGGTGCAGATCCGCCCGCAGGTCAGCGGTGTGCTCAAGCAGGTGTTTTTCACCGAAGGACAAACCGTGCACGCCGGTCAGCGCCTGTTCGAGATCGACCCGGCGCCGTATCAGGCGGCGCTTGCCTCGGCCAAATCCGCATGGGAGAGCGCCAAGGCCAATGCCGACCGGATGGCGCCGCTAGCGGCGAAGGATTACGTGACACCGCAGGAATACCAGAACGCACAGACTGCGGCCGATCAAGCCCAGGCCGCGTATCAACAGGCACAGATCAACCTGGCCTACACCGAAATCCGCGCGCCGATCACCGGCCGCACTGGCAGTCTGGCCGTGAAAGCCGGCAACGTGGTGGGACCATCGGATGCGACGCCACTGGTAGTCATCAATCAGATGCGGCCGATCCTGGTGCAATACACCATTCCCCAGCAACAGCTTGAGACAGTCCGTCATTACGACGCGCAACACAGCGTCAAGGTCATCATCACACATGAGGATGGCAGCGGTGATCTAGGCCACGGAAAACTGGTGTTTATTGATAACAGCGTCAATGCGGCAACCGGCACGGTGATGCTGAAAGCGGAACTTCCGAACCGGGATGTGACGTTGTGGCCGGGTCAGTATGTGGGCGTGAACATGCAGCTGACCGTGCAGCCGGATGCACTGGTCATTCCCGACACTGCGATACAAACCAGCCAGAACGGCAATTTCGTGTATCGCGTGCTGGACGGCAAGGCCGTAATCGCCCCGGTGACCGTTGACCGTCAGGTCGGCAACGAGGCAGTGATCGCCTCGGGTCTCAAGGGTGGTGAAACCATCGTCACGCGCGTGCCGCGCACCTTGCGCCCGGGCCTCGGTGTCACCAGCAACAAGGCACCCGCTTCCGACGCTGCTGCAGCGCAGCCCAAGCCATGAGCAACTTCAATCTCTCGGCACCGTTCATTCACCGGCCGGTGATGACCACGGTGCTCATGTCGGCGCTGCTGATCTTCGGCCTGGTCGCCTATTTCACCCTGCCGGTCAGCGAACTGCCGAACGTCGACTTTCCCACCATCAACGTCAGCGCCAACCTGCCCGGTGCCGATCCGGAAACCATGGCGGCATCGGTGGCGACCCCACTGGAACGGCAGTTCAGCACCATTGCCGGCGTCGATTCGATGAATTCTGTGAGCAGCACCGGGCACACGTCCATCACGCTGCAATTTGATCTGTCGCGCGATATCGATTCGGCGGCCATGGACGTGCAGACCGCAATCTCGCAGGCCTTGCGGCAACTGCCGACCAACATGCCGACGCCGCCGAGTCTGCACAAGGAAAATCCGTCGGCCTCGCCGATTATCTTCATGGCGCTGATGGCGAAAGACATTCCATTGACCCAGCTGGACGAATACGCCGAGACACGCGCAGCGCAAGAAATTTCGATGGTGCCCGGCGTGGCGCAGGTCAATGTGTACGGTGCGCACAAATATGCCGTGCGCCTGTTCATGAATCCCTATGCGCTGGCGGCCCGCAACCTGTCGCTGACGCAAGTGGCGCAGGCGGTGCAGAGCGGCAATACCAATCTGCCGTCCGGTACGTTGTATGGCGCGACCCGCACCTACACGGTTCAGGCCAATGGCCAGCTGACCGATGCCGACGCGTATAACCATCTGGTCATCGCGCATCAGAACGGCGCGCCGGTGTACCTGTCCGACGTTGGCCAGGCAGTCAACAGCACCGAAGCGGACAAACAGCTTACCGAAGTATTCGATAACACCAGCAAGGATACCTCGCTGCAACCCGCGATCATGCTGGCCGTGCAGCGCCAGCCCGGATCCAACGCAGTCGACATTTCGAAAGGCATCAACGCGCTGCTGCCGGAGCTGCGCAAGAACCTGCCCGGCGATGCGCAACTGTTCATCTTTCATGATCATTCCGACTATGTGAACGGTTCGATCCGGGACGTCAAATTCACGCTGATGCTGGCCATGGTGCTGGTGGTGGGTGTGATCTTCCTGTTCCTGCGCAACCTCCGTGCCACAATCATCTCGGCGCTGGCCCTGCCGACGTCGATCATCGGCACCTTTGCGGTGATGAAGATGGCGGGTTTCAGTCTCGACAATCTGTCGCTGATGGCACTGGTGCTGTCGGTGGGATTCGTCGTGGACGATGCGATCGTGATGCTGGAAAACATCGTGCGCTATCGCGAGAAAGGCGAACCGGCATTGCGCGCGGCGCTGATCGGCAGCAGGGAAATCGGTTTTACCGTGGTCTCGATGACGCTGTCGCTGGTCGCGGTGTTCATCCCGATCCTGCTGATGGGCGGTATTCTCGGCCGGCTGTTCCGCGAATTCGCGCTGACGGTTGCGATCGCGATCCTGATCTCCGGTCTGGTATCGCTGACACTCACACCGATGCTCAGCAGCCGCTTCATCAAGGACAGCGGCCGTCATGGCAAGCTGTACGAAACCCTGGAAAACGCCTTCAACTGGTCGCGCGACTGGTATGGCCGCACTCTTGCCTGGTCGGTGGATCACTGGCGCACCATGCTGGTGGTCGCCGGCGCAACGCTGGTACTGACGTTCTATTTCTTCGCCGTGGTGCCGAAGGGTTTTATCCCCACCGAGGATACCGGCCTCATCATCGGCAGCACCGAGGCACCGGAAGGCATCACCTTCGATCAATTGAAGCTTCTGCAGGAACGCCTGGCCCGCATCGTCCGCAAGAATCCGAATGTGGCCGCCGCCATTTCCAG
>DASUXE010000121.1:0-4047 GCA_036378075.1 Gammaproteobacteria bacterium | reverse complement strand
ACGCAAGTCATCCGGCGAATTGATGCGCGCGAGCAGGGGATAGGCAGAAAGATCGGTCATCGCGCGCTCACGGGGACAGGGCGCCCATTATCGGGGTTAGGTCCCCGCCGCATCAAGCAAGCGGGTGGCACAGGTCAATTTTGCCGGGTAATGATGTATTCCGAAATCCAGCGCAGCGGCTCGGCGGCGTCGCCAAAGGGGCTGAGCGCCGCCAATGCCTGAAGGTGCAGGTCTTCGGCGCGGCGGCGGGATTCCGCCAGTCCCAGCAGGCTCGGAAAGGTCGGTTTGTTGCGCGAGGCGTCCGCGCCGGTCTGCTTGCCGAGCGACTCGGTTTCGCCGGCCACGTCCAGAATGTCGTCCTGGATTTGGAACGCCAGTCCGATGCATTTTGCGTAGTGGTCCAGCGCCGCCAGTTTTTCGGCGGCCAGTCCCGGCACGCTCTGCGCCGCGAGCAGCACGCTGGCCCGGATCAGCGCACCGGTCTTGTGAATATGCATCAGCTCCAGTTCCGCCAGCGTCAGGGTGCTGCCGGCGGCCGCCAGGTCCATGGCCTGACCGCCGGCCATGCCGGTCGAACCGCTGGCGATGGCCACGCTGCGGATCATGTTGACGCGCGCGGCAGGTGTGACCTGCATGTCCGGATCCTCGGCCAGGATCAAAAACGCCTGCACCTGCAGGGCGTCGCCAGCCAGGATGGCGGTCGCTTCATCGAAGGCCCGGTGGCAGGTAGGCCGGCCGCGGCGCAGGTCGTCGTTGTCCATGGCCGGCAGGTCGTCGTGGATCAGGGAATAGGCGTGGATCAGTTCCACCGCGGCTGCCGGGCCATCCAGTCGTTCAGGCGCGATGCCCAGCACTTCGCCGCCGGCATAGATCAGCAGCGGCCGCAACCGCTTGCCACCGCCGAGCACCGCGTAGCGCATGGCGGCGTGCAGTCGTGCCGGCGGTTTGCCGGCATCAGGCAGCCAGCGATCCAGCACTTTTTCGACACGCGCTCCATACTCTGGCACGCGCTCCCGGAACGACATGGCTTATTCGTCTCCGTTATCGAAGGGCGTCAGGGTCTGCTGGCCGTCTTTTTCCAGCAGCTGCTCCACCTTCAATTCGGCCTGTTTGAGGGCCGTCTGGCATTGGCGGGTAAGGGCGATGCCGCGTTCGAAGTGCTTGAGCGCGGCATCCAGCGGCAGATCGCCTTTTTCCAGAGTGGAGACGATGCCTTCCAGTTCCTTGAGGGCGGACTCGAAATCGGGCGCGTCGGTTTTCGGGGTTTTGGGCATGGCATTTTCTCCAGCGGCGGCGGCACGTTACACGCCGCAGTGATATGGGTCAACGCGTCGGCCGGCGCATTGTGTTGACATCTAACGAACGCGAGATTAAAGTTTAGACTTAGTCTAAACCTAGATCGTCACAGTCTGTATGCACCGGATTCCGGTTTGCATCAAGCGGAGGAAATCATGAGCAACTTGAAAGGCAGCAAGACCGAGCAGAACCTGAAAGACGCCTTCGCCGGCGAGTCGCAGGCCAATCGCCGCTATCTGTATTTCGCCGCCAAGGCGGATGTGGAAGGCTACAACGACGTGTCCGCGGTATTCCGCTCCACCGCCGAAGGCGAGACCGGCCACGCGCACGGACACCTGGAATATCTCGAAGCGGTGGGCGATCCGGCCACCGGCTTGCCGATCGGGCCCACCGACAAGAATCTCAAGGCCGCCATTGCCGGCGAGACCCATGAGTACACCGACATGTACCCGGGCATGGCCAAGTCCGCCCGCGAGGAAGGCTTCGGTGAAATCGCCGACTGGTTCGAGACGCTGGCAAAAGCCGAGCGTTCGCATGCGAACCGGTTCCAGAAGGCGTTGGACGGCCTCGGCAAATAACGGGCACCCTGAAAATCAATCTTTTGTTTTCTGGCGGTGTTAGAAATGACCTCGGAAGCTTCATGTATTGGCATATACACTCCAGTTCCTCGGTCATTTCTGCCTACCCAGAAACCAAAATCTCAGATTTTCAATGGCACCCGATAATTCAGCCAAAGTAATGTACAGCGGGGGCGCTGCGGCGCCCCCATTCACAACTGCATTGGGGAATGAACATGGCCTCCAATGATGGACAAGGACGGGAAGGCGGTCTCGAAGCGCCGACCCGTCACCCGATAGACTGGCAGAATCCCGATTTCGGCAACGAAGAATTGCTGTTCAAGGAACTTGAACGCGTATTCGATATCTGTCACGGCTGCCGCCGCTGCTTCAGTCTGTGCAATTCATTTCCCACCCTGTTTGACGCAATTGATGCCTCGCCGACCATGGAACTGGACGGTGTGGATCGCAAGGTTTACTGGGATGTAGTGGATCACTGCTACCTGTGCGACATGTGCTACATGACCAAGTGTCCGTATGTGCCGCCGCACCCGTGGAACGTGGATTTTCCGCACCTGATGCTGCGTGCCAAGGCCTTCAAGTTCAAGGACCAGGGTGCCAGTTTCCGCGACAAGGTTCTGTCATCGCCCGACAAGCTGGGCAAGTTCGCCGGGATCCCGATCGTGGTGCAAACCGTCAATGCGGTGAATCACAACGAGGCTGCGCGCAAATTACTGGACAAGACTTTCGGTATTCATCCCGATGCGGTGGTGCCGCATTTTCACAGTGACACGGCGCGCAAGCGTCTGAAACACCATGCTGCCGATGCAATCAAACCCGAACCGGCGGAAGGCACGCGCGGTCAGGTTGCGTTATTCATGACTTGCTACGGCAATCACAATCAGCCGGGTCTGGCGGAAGACCTGGTTGCAGTGTTCGAGCACAACGGCATTCCTGTCAGGCTTACGCCTCAGGAACGCTGCTGCGGCATGCCCAAGCTGGAACTTGGTGATCTCGAGTCCATCCGCAAGTCGAAAGAAGAAAATATCCCGACGCTGGCGAAGCTGGTGGATGAAGGCTATGACATCGTGGCGCCGATTCCGTCCTGCGTGCTGATGTTCAAGCAGGAATTGCCGCTGATGTTCCCTGACGATGCTGACGTGCTCAAGGTTCGCGATGCGATCTACGATCCGTTCGAATACCTGATGCTGCGTCACAAGGCCGGCAAACTGAAAACCGATTTCAAGCAACCGCTGGGCAAGGTGGCGTATCACATTCCGTGCCACTTGCGGGTGCAGAATCTGGGCATGAAAACCAAACAGGCGCTCGAGCTGGTCCCCGAGACCACGGTGGAAGCAATCGAGCGCTGTTCGGGGCATAACGGCACCTATGCCGTGAAGAGCGAGTACCATGAAATTTCGATGAAAATCGGCCGTCCGGTCATGAACCGGGTTGCGGATTCCGGCTGCGATCACTACAGCAGTGACTGCCCGATGGCCGGCGAGCAGATTCAGAACGGCCTCACGGATCGGCGCGACCCGGAGCCGCCGATGAAACTGCTGCGCATGGCCTACGGAATCTGAATCGAACAATTCACCAGAACAGGAGAACCACAATGGCAAGCGAAGGCTACCACGAGCCGATTGAGGAACTGTCCGATGAAGTGCGCGATTTCCATCGCGCCATTGTGTCGCTGATGGAAGAGCTCGAAGCGGTGGACTGGTACAACCAGCGCGTCGCGGCCTGCAAGGACAAGCAATTGGCCGCCATCCTTGCCCATAACCGCGACGAGGAGATGGAGCACGCATCAATGGTGCTGGAATGGATTCGCCGCCACAATCCGCGCTTCGATCATGAACTGAAGGACTATCTGTTCAAGGACGGCCCGATCACCGATCACAAATAAATTACGCGAGCATCATGAATAAACTGCAACGCAAGGATCTCTGGAGCCTGGAGGAATATGCGCAACGGCGCACGGCATTCCGCGAACAGGTGATGCAGCACAAACAGGCGCGCACCCTGCATATCGGACCGAATGTGACTCTGCTGTTTGAAGACCGCCTGACCATGCAGTATCAGGTGCAGGAAATGCTGCGCGCGGAACGTATCTTCGAAGCGGCCGGAATCCAGGATGAACTCGATGCCTACAATCCACTGATCCCGGACGGCAGCAATTTCAAGGCCACCATGT
>DASUXE010000120.1:0-3701 GCA_036378075.1 Gammaproteobacteria bacterium | reverse complement strand
CCTTGAGCAATTCCGGCGCTGCCCCCGCAACGGTAGGCGAGTTGCGGTCTGTCATGAAGCCACTGTGCCGCTTGCCGGCGCGGGAAGGCGACAGACCCGGGATTGAATCCCGCTCGCGAGCCCGGAGACCGGCCTGAAGGTATTGGTATCGGCGTTGCGGCGGGCAATGCGAGCGGGTTTGGTCACGCTTCGCTTTCTCTACTCCTCACACCGATGTTGTCAGCCTTGCTTTCACGCATGCGGGCGAGCTGCGTGAGGAGTGCATCATGCGGAAAATCATGCTACTGGGCAGTGCCTTTGCGCTGCTCGCAACTGTTTCGTCCGGCGTCCGCGCCGATCAAACCGTCAATCTCGATACCCCCATCACCGTCACTGCAACCCGCACGGCGCTGAGCGCCGATCAGGAAGTCGCGCCGATGATCGTGATCACCGCGCAGCAAATCCAGCTCTCGGGTGCACAAACAGTCGGCAACCTGCTGCAGCAATACGCCGGCCTCGACATCGCCAGCAACGGCGGCCCCGGCCAGCCGACTTCGCTGTTTCTGCGCGGCACCAACAGCAATCAGACGCTGGTCATGATTGACGGCGTGAAAATCAATCCGGCCAACGGCAGCGGTGCCGCGCTGGCCAACATTCATCTCGACAATATCGAACGCATCGAGATCGTCAAAGGTCCGCGCGCCGCGCTTTACGGTTCCGACGCCATCGGCGGTGTCATCAACATCATCACCAAACCAGCCGGCAAGGGTATGCATTACGGCGTGCATGCCGAAGCCGGACGTTACGGTACCTACGAGAACGGTGGCCATTTCGATTATGGTCAGGGTGAAAGCGCATTCGGTGTCTCAGCCAGCAACTATCGCACCAGCGGTTTTCCTGCAGTGGCTGGCACCAGTTTCGACAACGGCAATGCCGACCGCACCTGGAACGTCCACGGCCGCACCGAGCTCGGCACTCTCGCTGTCAACTTTCATCACTGGCAAAGCAGCGGTAACACACAGTTCGCGGGTTTCTCCAACAATCCGCCCTATGCGCTGGCACCGTTCGATGAAAACTACCGGAACCAGGCAACCGCCCTCGATCTGAGCCATGAATTTCTGCCCGACTGGCGCAGCAATCTGAATCTGAGCCACATGCTCGACGAAGTGGATCAGGCACAGACCGATCCGTTCAATCCGGGTCAGGCGCCTGACTTCGTGCATACCCAACGCAATGTGATCGACTGGCAGAACGATATCGCCGTGGGCGATGACCAGATGCTGACTGCCGGCATCTACAGCGAAGCACAACACGCCGGCTCGCAATCCTACGGACTCGGCTACGACGCGCCGGATCGCATCAATGCGCTGTATCTGGAAGACGATTTACATGCAGGAGCGCATCATCTGGTGATGGCCGCGCGCAGCACCCACGATCAGGCGTTCGGTAATCACGTCACCTGGAACACGGATTACGGTTACGATCTGACACGTACTTCGCGCCTGACTGCCGGCGCCGGCACCGGCTTCCGCGCGCCCAGTGCCGAGGAACGCTTTGGCTTTGGCGGGAATCCTGACCTGCAGCCGGAAACGTCGCGGAATCTCGAACTCGGTTTGCGCCAATCACTCAGTGCGACGCAGAACCTGGGTTTGAGTGTGTTCCGGAACAACCTCGACAACCTGATCCAGTATGTGGTCACACCCGGCAACCTGAACGGCGAGAACCGGAATATAGCCAGCGCACGCGTGCACGGGCTGGAAGCGGATTACCAATTGAGCCTGCAATCCTGGTCGTGGCGCAGCAGCGTGATCTTTCAGCGACCGGAAAATCTCGATACCGGTACCCTGCTGTTAAGGCGTGCGGAACGCACACTGACCAGTGCCGTGGAATGGCACGATGATCGCACCAGTGTCGAGGCAAACTTCATCGCCACCGGTCCGCGCAACGATCTGGATTTCAATACCGGCTCGCCAGTCACCGATGCCGGCTACGTGCTCACCGGCATAACGTTGCGGCAACAACTCGGCCACGGTTTCGCCGTGACCGGCAGCCTGACGAACCTGTTTGACGTGAAGTACCAGACAGCGGCCGGTTACAACAGCGCCGGCCGTGCGATGTTCGTGCGACTGGATTACGTGTCCCGATAATCAGAAACTGGAGCAGCCCGATGCCACGGGCTGCTCCGTATCACGCTTAAAGTATTCTGGGTTCCGGCTCCAGCCGGATGCCGAACTTGTCCTGCACCGAATCCATGATGCGTTGCGCCAATGCCCACAGTTCGGCGCCGGTGGCATGACGATGATTGACCAGCACCAGCGCGTGCTTTTCCGACACGCCGGCATCGCCATCGCGAAATCCCTTCCAGCCGCATTGTTCAATCAGCCAGGCCGCGCTGAGTTTTCTGCCCTCCGCCGCCGCGAAAACCGGCAACCCGGGGTACACGCCCTGCAATTGCGCAGCATGCTCCACCGTTACCACCGGATTCTTGAAGAAACTGCCGACGTTGCCGATCTGTGCGGGATCCGGGAGTTTGCGCTGGCGCAATCGGCACACCGCGTCGGATACATCAGCTGCTTTGGGCTGCGCAATACCCATCGCAGAAAGTTCTTCACGTACCCCGGCGTAATCAAGCCTCAGTGGCGCCTCACGCCGCAACTCCAGTTCGACTGCCGTGATAATCCAGCGATCGGGCGTCTGCTTGAACAGGCTTTGCCGGTAACTGAACGCGCATTGCGCGCGAGTCAGACGCACAGCTTCAGCTTGCTGACGATCATAGGCCTCGACCGCGATCAGTCTGTCAGCCAGTTCCACGCCGTAGGCACCGATATTCTGGATCGGTGCAGCGCCCACGCTGCCGGGAATCAGGGACAGATTTTCCAGACCGCTCAAACCCTGCGCCAGACTCCAGCGCACCAGATCATTCCAGTGCTCGCCGGCCGCGGCACGCAGTCTGACGCCGGCGCTGTCTTCGCCGAGCACCTGCATGCCACGCGCAGTCAGAATAATGACCACGCCGGCAAAATCGCGCGTGAACAGCACGTTGCTGCCTTCACCCAGCACCAGCAACGGCCGATCGCGCACTTCGGACAACTGCAACAATTCGGGCAAGGCTTGCGGATCATTCACTTCCGCGAGCAGACGCGCCCGAGCCGGAACGCGAAACGTGTTGTGTTCCGAGAGCGGCGCGTTTTCGAGGAGTGTGTAAGGCAATATCATGCTGTCGGAAACATACAAGAAAGTTCCTCACCGCTCACCTGCGGCACGCAAATGCAACGCTGGCGAGTGGAATGCCGGGTTATTTTACTTCCGCGGTCCCGATATCCCGCGGGTCAGCCGCCGCTGTCACCTTGCCGCTTTGGTAATCCCAGGTGATGGCCTGCATGTTTCCATAGTGGCCAACCTCACGCAGGTGATAACCCATGCTGGCAAGACCGCTGAGCTCGTCCGCGGTAAAGGCGTCGGGTTCGTAGAAAACGATGTCCGGCAGGTACTGCATGTGATAACGCGGGGTGCTGACGATGCTCATCGCATCGCCTCCATTGAAGTAGTTCAAGGTGCCGAGCAACACCATGCTGATGATGCGGCTGCCACCCGGCGTACCGAGGATCGCCTGGCCGTGTGCGGTTTGCAAAAACGTCGGCGTCATGCTCGACAGCGGCCGTTTGTGTGGCGCAATGGCGTTGGCATCATTGCCGACCAGACCGAAGCCGTTCGGCACACCC
>DASUXE010000119.1:0-2136 GCA_036378075.1 Gammaproteobacteria bacterium | reverse complement strand
GATGGTCAGGTCCTCATAGAGGCCGAAACGTTGCGGCATGTATCCCACATTCGCCTGCACCTGCAGTGAATCGCGGGTGGCATCCAGGCCGAGTACGTTGATATGTCCGTGATCCGGAATCAGCAGTCCGGTAATGAGCCGCATCAAGGTGGTTTTTCCGGCTGCATCCGGCCCGATGAGTCCGGATACCTGACCGCCGCGCACCGAGAATGTGACGTCGTGGAGCGCTTCAACCTTGCGCCCTCCGGAGACGAACGTCTTGCTGATGTCTGCGACTTCCAGCAATGCCGCGTCGGTGCTCTGCGCAGCAGCGATCATGTGGATGGCTGACAGCGTTGCGTGGAGCGGGTCCGGGTGTCGTTCAGCAGGACGGTTACGGTGACCGGCATGCCGAGCCGCAACTGGTTTTGTGGATTGCAAACGTATACCCGGACTTCATACACCAGACTGGAGCGCAATTCGGTTGTTTCGACCGACTTCGGTGTGAACTCGGCAGTCGGCGAGATGTATCCGATCCAGCCGTCGTATTGCGTGTCCGGATAACTGTCGCTGGTTACATGAGCCGGCATGCCGGCATGAATACGGCCAAGGTCTGATTCGGCGACGTAGGCGCGCACCCAGACCGGGTTGACAAGCGCAAGGGTGTATACCGGCCGTTGAGGCGAGGCCATGTCACCCGGTTCCAGTATGCGGGTCTGGATCACCCCATTGTCGGGCGCATACAGCGATGCATCGGCGAGATTCTTTTCCGCGAGCTTCAAGCCTGCATTGAGCGCATCGAGCGTGGCAGTCGCTGCTGCAATATCCTCTTTCCGGGGTCCGGCAAGCGTCAGTGCGAGCGCCTGCTGCGCGGCGTTGAGTTGTGCAGCAGCCGCATCGTATTGCGCCTTGGTATTGTCGAGCCGCGACTTGCTGACGACATCGCGCGCAGCCAGATTCTTGCTGCGCTCATATTGAAGCTGGGCATAGGTGAGTTGCGCTTTGGCTGCATCCACATCTGCGCGTGCTTTGCGAATTTCCTGTGGACGCGAACCGGCATGCATGCGCGCAACGATCTGCTGTTGCGCCGCGACCTGGGCCCTGGCTTCTGCGACCGCCTGTTGCAGGCGCTCAGAATCGAGCTGTGCCAGCAATTCACCTTTGTGGACCTGCTGTCCTTCCTCTACCAGCATTCTGGCGATGCGGGCACTGCCGTTGAAGGCCAGATCGACCTGACGGATGTCTACGTTGCCGTAGAGTGTCAGACGCGTCGCTTCGATCTGACGTGTGTGGTAGTACCACCAGCCCGACAGCGCCAGCACTATCAGCGCAGCGAGTGCGGCTGGCAGGACAATACGTTTATCAAGTTTCATTGAGTAGATTCCTGTCTGGTTCCTTCCATGAATATCCGCTCGGTATGCACTATCAGCCGATCGAGATAATCATCTTTTACCCGCATGCCGAAAACCCGGCTCGCCACCGGCATGGCCACGAACGGAAATACCGCCAGGCTGACCAGCGAAAGCGCCGTGAGCGTCGGATCGAGATCCGCGCGCATGTGTCCGGCGGTCTGCTCGTGCTGGATCAGGCTGGTGAGGAGGCCGCCGCCGCGCGAGGCAAACTGGCGGATGAACCACTCGCGCAGGCGGCCGTTTTCAGCGACCACTTCCCGCAGGATGAGCGGTGGCATCCAGGGATTGGCTCCCAGCGTGCGCATGTAGAGATCCAGAAAGCGGCGAATCGGGTTGGGTCCGATCGATGACGCGGTCAGCAGGCCACCCAGACGTTCGATAAGCGGTTTGAACGTATCTTCCAGCATGGCTTCATACAACCCTTCCTTGTTGCGGAAGTAGTAATGAATCATGGCCGGATTGGCGCCAGCGGCCTCGGCGACCGCGCGCGTGGACACGGCGGCGTAGCCGTGCTGGGCAAACAGCGAGCGGGCTGCGGCGAGCAGCTGGCCGCGCACTTCCGGGCTTTCGGCGCGGGTGCGTCGTCCGGCGCGTCGAGGGGGCTGTATGGTATGCGTAGTCATAGATTAAATTAAATCAAACGATTGATTAAATATCAAGCCCCGGGATCAATGAGCTGGCCGCGCGGGTGTACGAAGTCCGGCAGAACAGGCAAACTCCCCCGCTGCTGCGGCTCCCGCCTGCT
>DASUXE010000118.1:0-2279 GCA_036378075.1 Gammaproteobacteria bacterium | reverse complement strand
AGGATATACGGACTACTGACGCGTAGCGCCCATGAACAGCCTGCGAGTGCGCATTTTCCTGCTGTTCTTCATCCTGCTGCTGGTGGTGCAGTCCGTTACCCTGTTGACTATCTACCGATCCATGCGCGTCGAAGTGACGCGCAACATTGAAAATCAACTGGAGGTCGGCCGGCAGGTATTTCTCACGCAGTTCGAATCGCGCCGCCGTTATCTCTCGGTGTATTCGCGCACGATCGGCAAGGACTTCGGCCTGCTGGAAACGTTCTATGACGATCCCAAGAGCCTGTTGTTCGCGCTCAACAACAACCGTCAGCGCGTCGGTGCGGATCTCGCAGTCGTGGTGGACAATAACGGTGTGGTGCGCGCCGACAGCGTGCGCCCGGAGGAAGCCGGTCATGCGTTTGCACTGTTCGACGCCACCAGAGATCGTGCGCCGAGCGACAGCCTGTTTCTGTCTGTACACGACCGCACTTATCAGATCGTTGTTGCGCCGCTTCTGGCACCGAACCGGATTGGCTGGGTGTATCTCGGATTCCTGGTTGATGATGCGCTGGCCCGGCAGTTCGAGACAATCACGGGACTCAAGGTCAGCTTCGTAACTGGGGACGCAGCGCGTCACTGGCGGATGATCGGCTCTTCGTTACCCGAATCGGAGCAGATCGAGTTCATAAACGGATACAGCGATGACACGCATGCGTCGTATCCGCAGCGCCTGGGCGGCGAAGATTATCTCAGCCTCGGCGTGCCATTGTCGGGCGACAGCGCGCATCCGGTCACGGCCGTGTTGCAACGTTCGGAGGACGCGGCGCTGGCGGACTATCGTCCATGGTGGCGCCAGATTGTGGTGGTGTTTCTTGCCACGCTGGCGCTGGCACTGGCCGGCGCCTGGGCGGTGGCACGCAGTGTAGTGAGGCCGGTACGGCTACTGGCGGAACAGACCCGCACCATTGCAGGCGGCGAATATGCGCAGCCCATCAGCATCCGAGAGCGCGGTGAAGTCGGCGAACTGGTCACAGCATTCAACCAGATGCAGCAGGCGATTGCCGAGCGCGAGGCGTCAATCCGTCACAACGCCTATCACGACGCGCTGACCGGGCTCGTCAATCGCTATCGTTTCGAACAACTCCTGGAACAACGTATCCAGAGCGCAAAATCGCGCCAGCAGCATCTTGCTGTACTGATTGTGGATCTGGATCGCTTCAAGGACATCAACGAAACTCTCGGCCACCAGGCGGGCGACCGTTTGCTGCACGAAGTCGGCGACCGCCTGTTGCGCGCCGTGCGTGACGACGACGTCGTAGCACGGTTGGGTGCGGATGAATTCGCCGTGCTGCTTTCTGATCTTGCAGTCAGCGATCTGCAGACGCGGCTGGACGAATTGTATGCCGCGATCATGCGGCCATACTCGGCCGAAGGCGTCACGCTCCATCTCAGCGCCGGAATCGGCGTGGTGCTGTTTCCGGAACACGGGACGGATGTTACCGCATTGCTGCGTCATGCTGACAGCGCGCGCTTTGCCGCCAAGGAACGGCGTCAGCGTTACGTCATGTACGATGGCAGCCAGGACCGTTACAGCCTGCTGCGGCTGGGTCTGCTGGCGGAGCTGCAAGCTGCCATCGAACGCGGCGATCTGGTGCTGCATTATCAGCCCAAATTGAGTCTTGAACGTGGCGAGGTCACGTCGGCGGAAGCATTGATCCGCTGGCAGCACCCGGTCTACGGCACCATCCCGCCGGGCGAATTCATTCCCATGGTGGAGCACACCGGGAATATCCAGATCATCACACGCTGGGCGCTGCGCATCGCATTGCAACAGCTCATGGCCTGGCAGGCGGCCGGCCATACCTTGCGCGTAGCCGTCAACGTGGCAGCGCAGGATCTGCGCGGTACGGATTTCGCGGCGGACGTGCTGCAGATTATTCGCGATACCGGTGCGAATCCGGCCATGCTCATCCTGGAAATTACCGAGAGCGGCATCATGGATGACGTGGCTCATTCGATCGCGGTACTGAAACGACTGCGCGACGCCGGCGTCATGATCGCGATTGATGATTACGGCACCGGCTACTCCTCAATGGCGCAACTCAAGAAACTGCCGGTCAGCGAACTCAAGATTGACCAGTCTTTCGTGCGCGACCTGGACAACAACCCGGACGATGAGATCATCGTGCGTTCTACCATCGAACTCGGTCACAACATGGATTTGCAGGTGACCGCCGAGGGTGTGGAAACCGCCAGGACCCTGAAACTGTTGCGCAATCTGCAATGCGACGTGATAC
>DASUXE010000117.1:0-2607 GCA_036378075.1 Gammaproteobacteria bacterium | reverse complement strand
AATCTGTCTGACATGATCAATCAGTCAGAAGCGGAAGAGCGCTGGGACCTGGCTGGCATCGGGTATGTGCTGCGGGCCTGGGGCTGGCTCAAGCTGACCGACCTGCACGGCGACATCATTGTCACCGAGGCATTCCTGCCTAACCAGTACAAGTTCCCGTTCACGCCGCAGGATAGCGTGTTCATGGAGATCTTCCGGTTGCTGAACAAGGGGATCGAAGATCTCCAGCGCACCGATGGCAACGTCAATGCAGCCTACATTGCCACGGGCGACAAGCTGTTCGGGGGCAATACAACCAGGTGGCTCAAGTACGCGTACGGGCTGAAGGCAGAGGCGTTCAACCAGTTCTCGAACAAGGGCGCCCTGTACTACCCGGATTCAGTGATTGCCTACGTCGACAAGTCGTTTGCGAGCAGCGCCGACGACGCACTGTTTGTTTATCAGAATGTCGATGCCCAACAGGGCAATACGATGAACTTCTGGAGCGTCGAGCGGCGATTCCTCTGCGCTGGCGATGAATATCGGCAGACGAATTTCGTCGTCGGGCTCATGAACGGGACGCAGTATCCGGGAGCAGTAGATCCACGCATGACACGCATGCTGTCCAAAGACTCCACCGGCGCGTATCACGGCATCGACCCGTGGGTGACGGGCGGCGCCAACACGTTTGTTCCGGCTGAAAGGCCGTGGAACCTGTGGGGCACGCAGACAGGCACGGGCTGCCCGGCAACCGGTACATTGGGCAAGTATCTGTTCGACAAGTCGGTCAAGTTCCCGATCATGACGTATTTCCAGTTGCAGTTCATCAAGGCGGAAGCGGCGCTGCGCAAAGGCGACCAGGGAACCGCCCGCCAGGCGTATCTGAACGGTATCGCTGCTCACATTGACTTTGTGAATGCACGCAATGCCGAGATCGGGAACCCGAACTTTCCGCAGATCACTGGCGTCGAGAAGACAGCTTTCCTGAACGACCCGTCGATTGCACCGGGAACGGTCACGCTCTCACACATCATGGGGCAGAAGTTCATTGCGCAATGGATGTGGGCGTTCGCAGAGACGTGGATGGATCAACGCCGCTACCATTACACGGACATGGATCCAGTCTCGGGAACACAGGTGTTCCGCGGGTTCACACTGCCGCCGCCCGACAAGTATGATCCGGACAACAACCAGAAGCCTGTGCAGCGCATTCGTCCGCGGTACAACTCGGATTACGTCTGGAACCGCGATGAGCTGCTCAAGATCGGCGGCCTCGCCTTGGACTACCACACGGTCCCGATGTGGATCACGCAACCGTAACGGAACTATGAAAACATCAAGATTGATTCTGATGCTTCTCGTGGCCGCGGCCGCGACCACAGCCTGCGAACAAAACGCAGTGCAGCAGATTGCGGGACCCGCGGCCGGAGGAGTGAACGTCAAGTTCTTCAACTTTTCCGTGGGTTCGCCGGCGGTCAACTTCTTTGTCAACGACGCGAAAGCCACGGCCGTATCCGCGACCGGTTGTGCGATCCTCGATGACACGAACCGGCAGCAGTGTTTGAGCACGGGCCTCGAGTCAACGACCGGCGTGGTGTACGGCGGTGCCGGGAATGGCGCGAGTGCCTGGTATTCAGACGTTGCGCCGGGACAGGTGACTATCGCGGGCAAAATAGCCGCGGTCACGGATAAGAACCTGGCCATCTCGAACATCCAGACCACGGTCGAGACCGGCAAGTTCTACTCGTATTATCTGAGTGGAATCTACGACACGGCGGCGAAGTCGACGGATTCGTTCATCGTCGAAGATGTGATGCCGCCGAGCGGTGACTTCACCACCTCGTACGTGCGCTTCGTTAATGCGTCCTCAACCGCGACCGGGCCGATGACGCTCTGGCTGAAGGAACGCACGACGAGAGATTCGCTCGCGATCGGCGGCCCGGTGGCTTACAAATCGGCGGGTGCGTTTGTGGCGGTGCCGGTTCGTCGGCCGTTGCCTGACAGTGCCGGCATCACGGGACGTTCCGCAGCCAACAGCTGGGACCTTGCGGCGCGCTATGCCGGTTCGCCAACGGCGATATTCAGCCGCAATCAGCTCTCGTTCGGTGGCGGGCGGGCCTACACCATAACCGCCCGCGGTAATGTCGCGGTGACTTCCACGATGTCGCTCGACAATACGGCAAACCGTTAGCAAGCCGAGTAGCACAAGCACCCCGAGTGGCAACGCTCGGGGTGTTTGCTTTGTCCATTGAACAATCAAGGAACTTATGTTGAACGTAGGCGTGCGAACCGCCAAGCTGGCAGCGCTATCCCTGCTCGGACTGAGCTTCGCTTGCGCGCCCGCTGCAACGCAGAGCCAAGCCAGAGACAATTCTGTTGTTACAGCCGCAGATCTGGACCTGCACCCCGACGAGCCAATTGAATACGTCATTCAGCGGAAAGTGACCGGAGTCAGGGTAAGCCGGACGCAGGACGGCAATCTGTTACTGGATATTCGAGGTGCCATGTCAGCGGATGGGAAGGGTGATCCCAGGCCGCCACTCTATGTGTTGAACGGCATGACGCTCGCCCCCACGTCCGACGGCGCATTGCCAACCATCATCCGCTCCGACATTGAGTCGATCAAGG
>DASUXE010000116.1:0-3336 GCA_036378075.1 Gammaproteobacteria bacterium | reverse complement strand
TCGGCTGCGACGGTCAATGTGGCCAATTCTGGCAGCCTGGATCTGCTGGGCATCAACGTCGGAACCGGCAGCGTGACGCTTAGCAGCAGCGGTGCCCTGACCGACAGCACGGCACAGACGGTAACTGCGCAGAGCATCAATCTGACTGCGGCCACCAATATTGGAACGTCGGCCAACCCGGTATTGACAGCGGCGAGCAGTTTGACCGCGACTGCTGGCAGTGGCATCAATATTCAAAACAGTGGCACGATGACTTTAGCGGGCGCTACGACCACGACAGGTTCGATCAATATTCAAAATAGCGGGGCGCTCAACCTTACCGGCCCGGTTTCCGCAGCGGCGGGCGATGTTTCTCTGGCCACTACCAGCGGTCTCCTCACGGTAGGCAGCAATATCACGGCATCGGGGACATTAACGGCCAACGGTACGTCGGGTGTTGCCTTGACGGCGGGAAGCCTGACCGGAACCACCGTTGATATTGCCGCGAGTAACGGCAATATCACTGTTACCGGGGGCTCCAGCACTGCATCTGGTGGCACAACAATGACCGCCTCCGGCGCAATAAGCATGCAGAATTTCAATTCTGTCGGCGGCGCGCTCACCATAGATAACGGTGGCGTGTTCACGATCACAGGTCCGTTGAGCCTGCACAGCAACTTTGTGCAGTCAGGAAGCGGCAACGTGGTCCTGTCCGGCAACCTGAGCAGCAATGGCCACAACGTGCAGTTTGGCTCGGCGGTGAGCATTGCCAGCGGGTTGAATGCTGCGATCACGTCTGGTGGTGGATCAATCAGCTTTGCCAATACAGTATCCGGTGCCGACACTTCGGCTGGCTTGTCGCTCGACGGAGGTAACGGAAATATCGCCCTGCACGGCGTAAACACGCTTGGCACTTTGACGTTGAAATCCTCGGCCCAGGTTTCACTGTCCGGGAACTACGATATCGGTACCCTGGTGGCGAACTCATTGACTGGCGGAATAGTGATTGCGGGCAATACCAGTGTTACTACTGCGGGTACTGCGGTTGACTTGAGCCCTGCAACAGGGATTAACGGCGCCACCAGTGGCGGTCAGTCGTTGTCCATTACGACGGGATCGGCTGCGATAACGCTCCCGGCGGTCGGGCAGACAACGCCACTGGCCAGCGTTACCCTTAACGGTGGCAATCTGAATCTGGTCGGAGTCAGCACAAGCGGATCTCAAACATATACCGGCGTAACGCAACTTGCCGGTGCGCTCGACAGCGCGAACGGAAATATCGCGTTGAATGGAACTGTATCGCTGACAGGCAATTCGTCGATTAATGCTGGTGGTTCGGGCGGCGTTACGATTACCGGAAATGTGAACGGCGGCAAGAGCCTGACGCTGGGCGCGGCCAACGGCACAGTGAATTTGCAGGCTGACGTGGGCACCAGCTCGGCACTGAGTTCCCTGACGGTGAATGCCAAAACGGCCAAAATCAACAACGTCAGCACTTCCGGCACGCAAACATATTCTGCGGATTTGTCGCTGAATGGTGGAACCTTGAAGAGCACTACTGGCGCGCTTGATTTCAATGGTAAGGTGACCGTCGGTTCAGCGACTACCTTGCTTGCTGACAGCATGGGATTCAACGGTGGAGTCGGATCGGTTGCCGGCAGTGCAGTATTGACCGTTCTCCCCGTTACCAACGGCTCAGTTATCACCATAGGTGGAACTGGTAGCGGGTTGCATATCACCGGTACTGCATTTGACGGATATAACGGTGAAGTTGATATTGGCGCGGTTCGCAATGGCCTGGGAATCAATACACCAGTCGCCAGTGACGTGGCCGTGGCTGGCGACATGACCCTGAGCAACGCCGCGACGCTGCTACTGGCCGGAACCGGCAATGTTACCCTCACATCCGGCAAGCTCTCGGCAGGAACAGTGATACTGGTGGGCGGAAGCCAGAATTCTGTCATCCAGAATCCGGGTACGGCCAACACCAGTGTTTCCGGCAACACTATCGTGATGGTTGCGGGTGGTCAGATCGGACAGAGCGGCCAGGAAATTAACGTTCTGATCCCGCAGAACAGCTCCGCTGGCAGCTTGATCCAGTTGGGCACTGGCGCGTCGCAGACCTTCCTGAATAACCCGGAATTCATTCCGACGCTGGGTGGCGGGGACATTGCCAGCCAGATTGCTTCGGATCTCGGTATCACAATCCAGAGCAATATTCAGGTTACCAACTCCGGCCAGCAGTCCGCCGCGAATTCGCAGACTGGAGGTCTGCTGCAAAGCGGGTTCATTGACGTGTCGGTATTCCAGAATATTTCGCTTTACGATGTAAACGGCGTTGGTATCGCATTGCCCGCTGATCAATGTGAGGATCAAAGTAGCAGTGGCTGTAATACCAGCCAGCAATGATTTATGTGATCGGGTTCAAGGATTTACGTGGGTGACCGCATTACTGTGAGAATTGGTCTGACCACGCCAGCAGGAGTCGACGTTTGTTGCTACCAACCTTGAAACGCTTGCTTTCGCATGTTCGGCATCAGGCGCTGGAGTTCGAGGTCGCTGGCTGCCCACAGACTTTTGACAGCATTGACGAATTCGGGGAATTTCTTGATCTGCGCCTGGAGGTTCCTGCTTCTACCGTAAAGCAGATGGCATCGTTCGATGGGCACGCGCTCGCTCGCGAAGCCCGGCATGTCTCTCGAGCCTACAGGAATGCAGTAGACATCATGGTGCGGTCAACGGAAACGGGATATTCCGTAACGCGGCTTTGGCGTCAGCTGGATATCAGCCGGGTACCCGAGGATCATGATTGGCCGAGCATATTGTTTGCAATCGGAAATGCAGATCGGTTTCCGGACAGCTTTCATCGTGCTGCTCTTGCGCATTACATACGTTATCTGGATGCGAGGCGAAATCTGATAGAAAGTCTGCAGCATGAACTGCAAAAGGTGGACGCTGTAGGCAATCGGCCGGTTGTTCCGCTGTCCATGCAGGGATTGATGGACCAGGAACACCGTTTTACCACCACACGGCACAGTATTTATGCCAGATTGCCGCGGCGGCGCAGTGTCACGATCAATTTCGCCACTCAACCGAATCTGACGATATATCTTGCGCGCAACCGGTTCTTGTTGAAACAGAAGGCGGGTTCGGTACAGCTTCTCGCGCAGGATGGGGCCGTATACCCGCTGCATTCGGGCCGCAATACCATCGGGCGTTCGTCGCAATGCGATATCCGTGTCGAGACGTCGCAAAGCGATATTTCGCGTGAGCATCTGTTAATCGAAATTAGCGAGGATGGCAGAGTGAGTCTCATGGATATGTCTTCTCGCGGAACATATGTCCCGCCGGAGATAC
>DASUXE010000115.1:0-4484 GCA_036378075.1 Gammaproteobacteria bacterium | reverse complement strand
TGGTGTCAGGGCCTTTGCTGGTGGCGGGCCGGTTACGGCGAGCAGATCGTGGTAACAGACGACGCCGTGATTGTGGACAAGGACTACCGGCGCCATCGAGAACATTTCGAATTCAAACGCTACTGGGCCCAGGTAGTAGTGAAAGTACCCGCTGCGAGGCTGCATTCTCGCAGTTTGTTTATCCGCTCCCATGGCCGGGAATGTGAAGTGGGGCGCTGTCTGACGGAGAACGAGCGCGACAGACTGGAACGACGCCTGGCCAGTCTGATTGGTTCCGTGGGCAACGCGGGCCGGGATTGAGGGACAGCGGGCAGAATGATATCCATCAGGAGATAATTGCACATGGTCATGAACACGTTGAGGAACGCCTTGCGCGTCACCGTGATTGCGGCGCTGACGTTGATGTCAGAGGCGGCGTTCGCCATTGATTTGAACATGCCCGTCGGCGTGACGCCCACCAGCCACAACGCGTGGTGGATCCACATGTTCGCGTTCTGGATCTGTGTCGGAATCGGTGTGGTGGTATTCGGACTGATGATCTGGTCGATCATTTTTCACCGCAAGTCTGCCGGTCACAAGCCGGCGCAGTTTCACGACAGCACCTTTTTCGAGGTGACCTGGACCATCATTCCCTTCATCATACTGATCGCGCTGGCAATTCCGGCTGCCAAGGGCCTGGTCCGTATTTACGACACCAGCGATCCGGACATGACCGTCAAGATCACCGGTTTCCAGTGGAAGTGGCAGTACGACTATCTACAGGACGGCTTCAGTTATTTCAGCATGCTCGCGGCTGACAGCGAGAAGGCAAGCCGTCTCGATTCGGGCATCAATCCCGACAGCGTGCCGAATTACCTGCGTGACGTCGATCACCCGATGGTGGTGCCGACCGGCAAGAAGATTCGCCTATTGATTACCTCGGATGATGTGATTCATTCCTGGTACGTACCGGATTTTGCCGAGAAGACGGACGCGATTCCAGGCTTCGTGAATCAAGCCTGGATCGAGGTTGAGAAGCCCGGTATCTACCGTGGTGCCTGCACCGCCTTGTGCGGGCGTTGGCACGGATTCATGCCGGTGGTGGTGGTCGCGGAAAGCTGGGATGACTACCAGAAATGGGTGGCGGCGATGAAGGCCGGCGGTGGCGCCTATATCAACCCGCAGACGTTGCAGCCGGAACAGAACGGCAGTCCGGTGGAATTCGCTCCGGCGCAACTGAATTTCAACGCACCGACCACGTCCGCGACGCCCGCCGCAACGGCTCCCGTGGCGGCAGCACCGCAGCCCGCGAAAGCCCAGAGCGCCACGGCGCCGGCCAAGTCTGCATGGACCATGAAAACCGCCATGGCAAAAGGCAAGCAGGTCTATGACCAGAACTGCGCCAGTTGCCACATGCCGGACGGCAAGGGCAATCCGGCGCTCGGCGCCAAGGCCATTGCTGGCGGCACGGTGCCGAATGGCCCGTTGGCCGCACACATTGCGCTGGTGCTGCACGGCAAGGGCATCATGCCAGCGTGGGGCAACATGCTTAAAGACGACGATCTCGCCGCCGTCATTACCTATGAACGCAACGCCTTCGGTAATCATACCGGGGACCTCGTGGCGCCCGCCCAGATCAAGGCAGCACGCTAAAAGATTCAGCAGGAGAGACTCAGATGAGCAATACCGCCGTAGCACACGAGCACCATGCCGAGCATCCAAGCGGCATCTGGCGCTGGATCTCCACCACCAATCACAAGGACATCGGTACTCTGTACCTGTTCTTCAGCCTGCTGATGTTTTTTGTCGGCGGCGGATTTGCGATGGTGATTCGTGCCGAATTGTTCGAGCCGGGCATGCAGCTGGTAGATCCGTTGATGTTCAACGAGATGACCACCCTGCACGCGCTGGTGATGATTTTCGGCGCCATCATGCCGGCCTTCGTGGGTCTCGCCAACTGGATGATCCCGATGATGATCGGCGCGCCGGATATGGCGCTGCCGCGCATGAACAACTGGAGCTTCTGGATACTGCCGTTTGCGTTCCTGTTGCTGCTTTCCACCACCCTGATGCCGGGTGGCGGTCCTGCGGGCGGCTGGACCATGTACCCCCCGCTGATGCTGCAGACCGGCATGGCATTCCCGTTCGTGATATTCGCCGTGCATTTGATGGGTATCTCGTCGGTGATGGGTGCGATCAATGTTATCGCGACCATTCTCAACCTGCGTTCCAAGGACATGCCGCTGATGAAGATGCCGCTGTTCGTGTGGACGTGGCTCATCACCGCTTATCTGCTGATCGCGGTGATGCCGGTACTGGCGGGTGCGGTCACCATGATGCTGACCGACCGTTATTTCGGCACCAGTTTCTTCGATGCAGCCGGTGGCGGCGATCCGGTGCTGTACCAGCACGTGTTCTGGTTCTTCGGGCACCCCGAGGTCTATATCATGATCCTGCCGGCTTTCGGCATCATCTCGGAAGTCATCGCGACCTTCTCGCGCAAGCCGCTGTTTGGCTATGACTCGATGGTGTACGCGGTTGCCTCGATTGCGTTCCTGTCGTTCATCGTCTGGGCACACCACATGTTCACGGTCGGCATGCCGCTGGCAGCCGAACTGTTCTTCATGTTCAGCACCATGCTGATCGCGGTGCCGACCGGTGTGAAAGTGTTCAACTGGCTGGCCACCATGTGGCGCGGTTCGCTCAGCTTCGAAACACCGATGCTGTTCGCGATCGCGTTCGTGTTCCTGTTCACGATCGGCGGTTTCTCCGGCGTGATGCTGGCGCTGGTGCCGGCCGACTATCAGTACCACATGACCTATTTCGTGGTGGCGCATTTCCACTATGTGCTGGTGACCGGTGCGGCCTTCGCGATCATGGCCGGCGTCTATTACTGGCTGCCCAAGTGGACCGGCCACATGTACAACGAGACGCTCGGCAAATGGCATTTCTGGCTGAGCGTGATCTCGGTGAACGTACTGTTCTTCCCGATGCACTTCCTGGGGCTGGCCGGTATGCCGCGGCGTATTCCGGACTACCCGGTACAGTTCACCGATCTGAACATGATTGCGTCGATTGGCGGATTTGTGTTCGGCGTTTCCCAGCTGTTGTTCGTTGCGGTGGTGATTCTGTGCATCCGCGGCGGCAAGAAAGCCGAAGCGCGGGCCTGGGATGGTGCGCACGGTCTGGAATGGACCCTGCCGTCGCCGCCGCCGTATCACAGTTTCAGCGAACCGCCGCCGGCGTCCGCTATCTGGGCGCATCCATACCGTCCGGATTAAGGGAATCGTGGAGTGTCGGCGCGCAGCATGAGCATGCAGCAAGACGATCCGCAACTGACGGCCAAGCGCCGCCGCGCACGCCGCACTGCGCTGATTTTCGGCATCGTGGCGTTGGCTTTCTATGTCGCGATCTTTTGCCTGGTGCGCTGGCGGCACGGGTTCGGTTCCTGAATTGAATAAGTCCGGACACGGACATCAGATTGCTTGAAACGGGAGACACTTAATGTCAGCAGAAGCACAGGCCAGTAACCACTATTACGTTCCGCACGGAACGCAGTGGCCAATTATCGGCTCCATCGGGCTGTTCATCACCATGTTCGGTGCCGGTACCTGGCTCGAGGGTATGGCATTCGGCAAGTACCTGTTCGTGATCGGATTGCTGGTGGTGCTGTTCATGATGTTCGGCTGGTTCGGCACCGTGATCCGCGAGAGCGAGGGCGGCAGTTACAACGCCCAGGTCGATCGCTCGTTCCGTTGGGGCATGAGCTGGTTCATTTTCTCCGAAGTCATGTTCTTCGGTGCGTTTTTTGGTGCGCTGTTCTTTGCCAGAGTGTTTGTGCAGCCCTGGCTGGGTGGCAGCAGCAATGCGCTGTTCACCAATCTGCTGGTCTGGAAAGGCTACGAGCCTGCCTGGCCGTCCAACGGCCCCGCCAACATCGGCGGCGATTTCGAAGCCATGAAGGCCACCGGTATCGCGGCGCTGAATACCCTGATCCTGCTGACCAGCGGTCTCACCGTGACCATTGCGCACTGGGGACTCAAGGAAGGCAACCGCAAGAAACTCTGCTGGTTCCTGTTTTTTACCGTATTGCTGGGCTTTTCGTTTGTGATCCTGCAGGCTCACGAATATATCGATGCCTATACCAAGCAGAATCTGACGCTGGGCAGCGGCATCTACGGTTCGACCTTCTTCATGCTCACGGGATTCCACGGCCTGCACGTAACCATCGGCGCCATCATGTTGACCGTGATTCTGCTGCGCTCTCTCAAGGGCCATTTCAAGCCGGATCACCATTTCGCGTTTGAGGCGGTGTCCTGGTACTGGCATTTCGTGGACGTGGTGTGGCTCGGTCTGTACATCTTCGTGTACTGGTTATAAGCCGGCAACACAATCCCGGTTCCACAATGGAAAGCGCCGCACAATGTGCGGCGCTTTATTCACTTCAGGTTGCGCGAGCGGCGTTCAGCGGTGATTCAGGGTCAGCCCGTGCGGATGCAGCAGGC
>DASUXE010000114.1:0-5800 GCA_036378075.1 Gammaproteobacteria bacterium | reverse complement strand
CCGCAATTCACGCAATCCGGGATTGGCGTTCGCCAGCAGCAACAGGGCGCGCGCCTCGAGCAGCGATTCATCGGCACTGACGACATCGTCCTGCAGCGACTGCTCCTGATCGCGCAACAATTTCAGTGCCTGCGCGCGGTCAACCTCTTCAAATTGTATCCGGGTGCCCGCGGCAAGTTGCCCCATTCGAGAATGGTCCGCGCTGATCACGGTCGCGATGACCGGATAGCCTCCGGTGGTGCCGTGGTTCGACAACAATATCAGCGGACAACCGTCCCCGGGGATCTGGATCGCCCCGGTCACCATCCCCTGCGACGGCAGTTCAGGCAGCGGTTCCGGCATTGACAAGGCTTCATTCAAGCGGACACCGGTGCGGTCTCCCCGCTGGCTGACGGTTAACCGCCGTTCGCAAAGCTCACGGCTGGTTCTCGGTGCGAAAAGGTCATGATGCGGACCGGACAGGATCCGCAGCGTCACATCACTGCCGAACCGGGGTGGTGCGCGCAGATAAAATCCGCCTTGCATTACCGCGGGTTCAATATCAAGTACATCTTGCGGTCGCAGAATCGGCGCGCCGAGACCGGACAGGGTATCGGCCGACATGCTGCCGAGTACCGGCGCTACCCGGATTCCGCCATGAACGGCAAGATAGGTTCTCAAGCCGGAGCGCAGCTTTCCACATGCCAGAATCTGGCCTGCATTCACCAGCACACTCTGGTACATCGGAATCGGTTGGTCATCGAGTTGCGCATCCACAAGCCCGCCGGTCAGCGCCAGCACGCTCGCGACTTCAAAGCGCAGCACCGGTCCTGCCAGAGTAAATTCGAGCGCGGCGCAGCGATCGTCAGCATTGCCTGCCAGCCGGTTGGCGCAGCGCAGACTCAAAAGGTCTGCGGCGCCGGCGCGCGGCACACCGAGATGCGCGTAACCAAAACGGCCACCGTCCTGCACAGTGGTCAGCGCGCCTGCATCGAGCACGGTAATCATTGCGAAGCCCGGAAACGCACCCGATCGCCAGGATTCAGCAGCGCGGGACGGGATCGATTTGCATCGAACAAGATGGCATCAGTCACTCCCAGCAATCTCCAGCCACCCGGAGTCAAGCGCGGATAAATGCCGGAAAACTGATCGGCGATCGCCACCGATCCGGCAGGCACACGGGCACGCGGCGCCTTGAGCCTTGCTACTTGCAGCGCAGGATCAAGACCGACCAGATAGGGGAACCCAGGCGCAAATCCCAGGAACGCTACTGTATATACAACGTCCGCGTGACGCCGAATCACTTCCGCGACCGTCAGGCCGGTCTCCTCCGCCACCGGTATCAGATCCATGCCGTCGTAACGTACCTCGATATCGTGCTCGGCGGGCGGCGGCAGAAACATCGAACCTGTCATCCCTTCCTGAATGACGGCGGCGAATTTCCCTGCATCCTGCACCAGCGGATCGATTTCGATCAGCACACTTTGATAACCCGGCACAATTTCAAGAATACCGGGTCGTGACGACTGACAAAGCTGATGGCGCAACGCCTGTGCGGCATGGAAGTCGGGCAACTCAACCAGCAGTGCCGAATCCCCGACCAGCCGGATGTTCATGCGAAAGCGGCGATGCGCAGGCCCGCCTTTTCCAGTCCATCCCGTACCGCCTTCGCCAGAACAACGGCACCGGGCGTATCGCCGTGCACACACAGGGTGCGCGCGGCAATGCTCAGCTGTTTTCCGTTGATACTTCGCAGCTTGCCGGTAGCAGCAATTTCCACTGCCCGTTGCGCGACCACATCCGGATCGGATATCACCGCACCCGCCTCACTGCGCGGCAGCAAGCGCGCTTCATCAGTGTAGGCCCGGTCTGCAAACGCTTCGGCCACCGCATTCAATCCCGCTTGCTGTGCACATTGCATCGCCACCGAACCGGGCAACGTCAGCAGCGCCAGCGGCCGCTCGAACTGTTTAATGGCATCGATGACCGCCTGCGCCACATCCGGATCTTCCGCCATCCGGTTGTAAAGTGCCCCATGCGCCTTTACGTATCGCACGCTTCCCGCGCGCGTGCGCGCGTGCTGTTCCAATGTGCGGATTTGCCGCAGGACTTCCTCACTGAGCGGTACACCAGCCAGGTCCATGTCCCGCCGCCCGAAATGCTCGCGATCAGGGTAGGAAACATGTGCACCGATGGCGACGCCGTTCTGCACGGCGTTCTGAACAGTGCGTTGCATGGTTTCGGCATCGCCGGCATGCGCACCACAGGCAATATTCGCGCTGGTGACGATCCGCAGCATGGCGGCATCGTCGCCGCAGCCTTCCCCCAGATCGGCATTGAGATCAATGATTCGGCCGGTTGTCACCGCTTGATATCCGTTCAGCGAAACATCGGCAAATCCAGATCGCGCTGTCTCGCAACTTCGATGGCTTTGTCGTAGCCCGCATCCGCGTGTCGCATGACACCCGTCCCCGGGTCGTTTATCAACACACGCGTCAGCGCGTGTTCGGCACGTTCAGTGCCGTCCGCGACGATCACCACACCAGCGTGGAGCGCATAACCCATTCCAACGCCGCCGCCATGATGGAAGCTCACCCAGGATGCGCCGCTGGCGGTGTTGAGCAACGCGTTCAGAATCGGCCAGTCGGCAACCGCGTCACTACCGTCGCGCATGCCCTCGGTTTCCCGGTTTGGTGAGGCCACCGAACCGGAATCCAGATGGTCGCGGCCGATCACAATCGGTGCTTCCAGTTCACCCTTGCGTACCATGTCGTTGAACGCGAGGCCAAGCAGGTGCCGCTCCCTGTAACCCAGCCAGCAGATGCGGGCCGGCAGCCCCTGGAACTTGATCCGTGCGCGCGCCATGTCGAGCCAGCGGTGCAAATGCGCTTTGTCCGGAAACAGTTCTCTCGCCTTGGCATCGGTCTTGTAGATGTCTTCCGGGTCGCCGGACAGAGCCGCCCAGCGAAACGGTCCCATGCCCTCGCAGAACAGCGGCCGGATATAGAGTGGCACGAAACCCTTGAAATCAAACGCATTGGTGACGCCGGCGTCCTGGGCCATCGCGCGAATATTATTGCCGTAATCGAACGTGGGAATGCCTTTGGCCTGGAAACCCAGCATGGCACGCACCTGCTTCGCCATGGACTGCTTGGCAAGCTGCACGTATTTCTTCGCATCACTCGTGCGCAATTCGGCGGCAGCCGCCAATGAATAGCCGACTGGAATATAACCATTCAACGGATCGTGAGCGGAGGTCTGATCGGTAACCAGATGCGGCTGGAAATCACTGTGCAGGATTTCTTCGAAGACTTCGGCGGCATTGCCGAGCAGGCCGACCGAGACCGCCTCGCCCTTCTGCATCGCGGCTCGCAAAATCGCCACCGCTTCCGCCAGCGATTTGGCCTTGTGATCGAGATAGCCTGTTGCCAGGCGTTTATCGATGTGGCTCTCATCCACTTCCACGGCGAGGCAACACAATCCGGCAAACACCGCAGCCAGCGGCTGGGCGCCGCCCATGCCGCCCAACCCGCCGGTCAACAGCCATTTGCCCTTTGCGTCGCCATGATAATGCTGGCGCACCGCTTCCGCGAAAGTCTCATAGGTGCCCTGCACGATGCCCTGAGAACCGATGTAGATCCAGGAACCGGCCGTCATCTGGCCGAACATCATCAGGCCTTTTTTGTCGAGCTCGAAAAAGTGCTCCCAGGTCGCCCATTTGCCGACCAGATTGGAGTTGGCGATCAGTACCCTCGGTGCCGCTTCGTGGGTCTTGAACACCCCCACCGGCTTGCCGGACTGGACCAGCAGGGTTTCATCGTTTTCGAGCCGCTTCAGGGTTTCGACGATCTTGTCGAAGCACTCCCAGTTGCGTGCCGCCCGTCCTATACCGCCATATACGACCAGCTCGTGGGGATTTTCCGCCACCATCGGGTCGAGATTGTTGTGCAGCATCCGGAGTGCAGCTTCCTGCTGCCAACCCTTGCAGGACAGCGTGAAACCGGTGGAGGCATGAAGTTCGACATCGCGATGGCGGGTGGGCATGAAAAATCTCTTTGCTATGGATTCGGCCGATCAGCCAGAATCACTAGTTTAGCGGTTCGCTACAACAGGACAAAACCGGCATAAAAAACAGGCCCCGCAAAGCGGGGCCTTCCTGACTATCGGCGAAGCCGGCTATCAGCCACCAGGGCCGTTGGATTTCGGCAAGGCATTGTCCATCCAGAACTTGGCATCCTGGTCCCGCTTTTTCTGTGCAGCGACTTCCTCCTTGGTCGCACAATACGTTTGTTGCAAATGACTACCGGCGGGCGCTTCCCTCCAGCACAACACAGCCTCTGGATGGTTACTGTTAACGGCCGCCAGAGCCGCCGGCGTCACATTGTCGGGATGTCCACTGTACGCCGTATAACGGCTGCCGGCAGAGGCACACCCTCCAAGTATCAAGATTCCGAGCATCAGATTGAGCGATGAATGCAATTTCACGATTGATCTCCCTTGGCCGCTGACTGTCAATTTGACTATAGTCCAGGCCGGGTCGGATCTAATGAACCCGCATTCAAAAATCACCCATATTTCAAATCTGAACGGCAACTTACCGCTTCACACAGAAGCGCCTCTCAAATCGCAATGCTCAACAGTTCGGGGTGCAATTGCTGCCGGCGCTCGGTCCGCTTGTCATGTTTTGCATGGCCTCACGGGCCGCTTTCTTGCGCTGTTCTTCCTGCTGGCGGGTGTAGCAGGTGCGCTGCGGAATGTGGGAGCCAATTTCCATGCCACTCGTGCAAATCAAGTCTGACTGCTTCTCTGGCTTTGAATTGCTGGCCACCTGGCTTGCCTTTGATGATCCGTCCGCCTGGGTTGTTGCGGGCTGCCCGGGCGAGGTCGCGCAGGCCGAAATAACTGACGCCAGACCAATTGCAAGAATCCATCGAGTCATGATTTTCTCCTGACAGATTATTTTAATGTACTATAATTCTAGTACTATTTTTACAGTAAGTATAGCTGGTCTGGCGGATCCCGCAATAACCTGCCTCCAGCCTGCCTTAAATGCTCTACTGGAATCCTAGTAGTTGGACTATACTGTTTTTACTACTATTTGGTGAGCCAATTGCCCGGCATCGCAGGAATACACAATTATGTCACCCAGGCCAACACATACTCCGCAAGCTTACGCGACACCGGAACCGACCGAAGCCGAGTTGGACCTGCTCAGGTTGTTATGGCGGCTCGGCCCGATGACAGTACGTCAGGTACACGACGCATTACCGCCGCGCAATGGCGAAACCGCATACACGACCATTCTGAGCACACTGCAAATCATGCACCAAAAGGGGCTGGTCAGCCGGGACGAATCGGAACGCGCGCATATATACAGCGCGGAGATCAGCCAGAATCAGGCGCAACAGCAATTGTTGGGCAAGCTTCTGCATCGAGTATTCGAAGGTTCGACCACAGCACTGGTGATGCAGGCACTGGGATCGGCAAAACCCGCAACCATGGAAGAAATCGAGAAAATCCGCGCGCGTCTCGATGAACTCGAAGGTCAAGGCAAATGAACCCCATCACGCTGGCCATTGATTCTCCGCTGATGCACGCCCTGGGCTGGACCCTGGTTCATTTTCTCTGGCAGGGTGCCTGCATAGGGACGATCTATGCGCTATTGCGTTCCGCACTGCGATCGAGTTCGCCGGTAGCACGCTATCACCTCTCCATGCTGACCCTGGCCGTAATGGCTGCCATGCCGATTATCACGCTGCTGCATTTGATCAATGCAGTCTCTCCCAGCGCCCCAAGTCAGACCTTGGCCCCGCTTTCTGTA
>DASUXE010000113.1:0-29178 GCA_036378075.1 Gammaproteobacteria bacterium | reverse complement strand
ACCTGTACAAGTGGAACTCGCGTTACGGCTGGATGGTGGTTGCTTCCTCGACCAGCAACACCGCCACCGAGTCGATCTCGTACAACGGTAGCAGCGGTTATTACATCTGGGATATCTACGGCTACGCTGGCAGCGGCAGCTTCACGTTCTGCCTGCAGCACCCGTAACAGTCCCGAAAATTACAAGCATTCCTCTATTGAGGCCCGCGGCTGACGCCGCGGGCCTTTCTTTTTGCGGTGTCCGCCGGAGCGCATGTTAAGATTCCGCCTCCCCGGCGCCGGCTGGCGCCGTCATGTGGTACCGGCACGGCAATGCAAGCGCTCTCGATCCGCGATTTGACTAAAACCTATCGAAACGGCACCCAGGCGCTGAAGGGCATCAGCCTGGATGTGGCGCAAGGCGAGTTTTGCGCCCTGCTGGGACCGAATGGCGCCGGCAAGACCACGACCATCGGAATCATTACCTCGCTGGTGACCAAGACCAGCGGCAGCGTGGAGGTCTTCGGACACAACATCGAGACTGACCTCGAACGGGCCAAATCCTGCATCGGCCTGGTGCCCCAGGAAATCAATTTCAACCAGTTCGAGAAAGTCCAGGATATCGTTGTCAATCAGGCGGGCTTTTACGGAATCCCGCGTAAACTGGCGCGTGAGCGCACCGAAAAATACCTGCGGCAGCTGTCACTGTGGGACAAGCGCAACGACATGTCGCGCAATCTGTCAGGCGGTATGAAACGGCGTTTGATGATCGCACGTGCACTGGTGCACGAGCCCAGGTTGCTGATTCTCGACGAACCCACCGCCGGTGTGGATATCGAGATCCGCCGTTCGATGTGGGAGTTTCTCAAGCGTATCAATCGTGAAGGTATCACCATCATCCTCACCACCCACTATCTGGAAGAGGCCGAGAACCTGTGCCGGCGGGTGGGAATCATCGATCACGGCAAAATCATCGAATTCGGCTCGACCCGCGATCTGCTGGCCAAACTGCACACCGAAACATTCATTTTGAACCTGCGCCAGCCGCTCGCCAAACTGCCACCACTGGACGGTTATGCTGTAAATCAGACGGACGACACGACGCTCGAGGTCGAGATCAGCCGGTCGCAGAACGTAAACGGGCTGTTCGAGATGCTGTCGAAAGCGGATGTGCAGGTTTTGAGCATGCGCAACAAGGCCAACCGCCTGGAGGAATTGTTCCTGCGGCTGGTGGAGAACAAGCAATGAGTGCGGTAATCAAGGCCTCACGGCTGCGTGAAAACCTGATCGGTTTCCAGACCATCGTCAACCGCGAGATCGTGCGCGTCACCCGTATCTGGGTGCAGACTCTTGTCCCGCCGGTGATCCAGATGACGCTCTATTTCATGATCTTCGGCGCGCTGATTGGCAGCCGGGTGGGGCAGATGGGCGGTTACAGCTACATGACCTTCCTGGCGCCGGGCCTGATCATGATGTCGGTTATCAACAATTCCTATACCAACGTGGTGTCCTCGTTTTTCGGCGCCAAGTTCGGCCGTCACATCGAGGAATTGCAGGTCTCGCCATTGCCGAATTTCTACATCGTGCTCGGGTATGCAACAGGTGGCGTGGTGCGTGGCCTGGTGGTAGGTACGCTGGTGGCAATCGTCGCAATGTTGTTCACGCATTTGCATGTTGCACATCTGCTGATCACGGTTTCGGTGGTGATACTCACAGCCGTGGTATTTGCGCTGGGTGGATTCATCAACGCGGTATTTGCCAAGAAGTTCGACGATGTCACCATTGTGCCGACTTTCATCCTGACGCCGTTAACCTATCTGGGCGGCGTGTTCTACTCCATCCATCTGCTGCCACCGGTTTTTCAGAACATCTCCAAGGTCAACCCGATCCTGTACATGGTCAATGCGTTCCGTTACGGGATACTCGGGGTTTCCGACATCGGCATCGGTACCGCTTACGCCATCATCCTGCTGTTCATCGTGGCACTTTTTGCCTTCAGTATGTGGCTGCTCAACAAGGGCATCGGACTGCGCAGCTGATCAAGGCGGAGGGAGCGCGGATTTTTCCTGTTTCTGCTTCGCCCAATCCAGCAACTGATCACCAAGACTCGGTTGGTATTCGCCGGGGCAGGGCGTAAAAGACCCGACCGACGCTTTATTGGTGGGTGATGGACTCATCTGCAGGGTTTCAACGCTCCCGCACAGATTGCCGGATCTGATCAACGTTTTGCCATCGATGTTCCGAAAGGCGTGATTGTCCTCAAGCGCCGGCGCTGCTTTCACAGGCCGGTTCAGTGACCGGCCGAGATTGCGATCCATTGGTTTGGTGCGCGGTGCGTCAAATGCCGGGGGATTTGCTGTCAGAGGTGGAATACTGAGATCCAGGCCCTGTGCCAACGCCGGCAGTTTAACCGCAGGTTCAGGCAGCGCGTGGGTTATGTGGGGCTTCGGAGATGAAGTCGCCGGGTGGTGCCGCGGTTTTTTAATGTTCTTTCGCACCGGCGCATATTTCAGTAACACGATTGAAACAGCATCCGAATGCGTCGCCGACAATCTCGGTTGATGCAGGAGAATCAGGAATGCGATTGTCGACAGTAAGGCGGCAAGCAACGCCAGCGAAAAGCTGGCGCCGGGGTTGGGTTCCCAGTTCCGGATTACCGCAACGCGGCTAGCTGGCACGATTTGTCCGGCTCATCCCTGAGCGCTCATCAAACACTGCCAGGTGCCGGCACCTCGATGTCCGCAGTTTCGCTGATACTCGCATAATACTGTGCCGACCGTTCCGCACTCACGCTGGTGTTGAGCGCAATGTAGAGAATGATCAGACTCAACACCGCCACCGCAAGCATGTCCCAGTAAATGTTGATAAAGCCTTTGCCGCCCATCTCGGCCGGGCCGATCCAGCTCAACAGCCACATGCCGCCGAAATAGGGAATCAACCACAGCGCATGCTGCCAGTCTCGCGCACCTTCGCCGCTGTTGAAAATCAGATACAGCGCCAGACCTGCCAGTAGAATCACAAACAGAAAACTCATGACGGAAAACCCGGCCCAGAACAGCACGAAGTTCGATGCAATAAACGCGAGCGGAACAATCGTCCAGGCTCGCCACAAGCGGAACGGGCGCTTGACGTCGGGCATCACGCGACGCAATTGCAGCAGCACGATGCAGCCGAGACCATACGAGAGCACGGTCGCCGACGACGCATAATCCACCAGCTTCTGCCAGGATGGAAACGGAAAGAAGAACAGCAGCCCGATCAGGAAACTCACAATCAACGCCTTCCACGGCACGCCGTAGCGGTTGATCTGCTGCATTCCCGGGGACGCAAACTTTTCATCCGAAGAAGCCATCAGCATGCGTGCGGTCGCGGTGGTCCAGATATAGCCGCAGGCCGCGGGTGAAATGATGGCATCGGCGAACAGCGCATACGCCCAAAACGATGCGCCGATGGTGATGGCCAGTCCCGCCATCGGTCCGGAGATGCCGCTGAAATTGAGTCCGGCCCAGCCGTCGCGCGCCAGCACATCCGGTGGAACGGCAGCGACAAACGCGTATTGCACCAGCACGAAGATGATCGCGCCGATGATGATCGTGCCGATTACGGCAATGGGAATGTTGCGGGCCGGATCGGCGGTCTCGCCGGCAAGCTGGATCGCCTGCGTGAAGCCGAACAGTGAAAAGAACACCCCCGCGGTCGAGATAGCGGTGAACATGTTCATGACGTTGCCGGTCGCGTGCGCCGGCACCGACAGGTTCTCCGGGTGATGCGAAAAGATCAGCAGCACGATGATGGTGCCGATCGGCGCGCAGACCTTGATCCAGGTCGCCACCGTGTTAAGCATCAAAACCAGCCGCAGCACCAGAAAATTCAGCGCGGTCAGCAGCCCCAGCACGATCACAGCGATGACCACGCCGAATGTCGTCAACAGACCCGTTGCCGGATGCACCATCCCGGGCAGATAGCTGTTGGCGTAGGTGACGACGGCCATGGCTTCGACCGGTGCGATGGAAACGTAGGCCAGAAACAGGATCCAGCTCCAGATGCGTCCGACCAGGCGTCCGTGGGTAATGACACTCATGTACATGAGCCCGCCGCTCCGGGTAAACATGGGGCCCAGTTCGGCATACACCAGCGCGATCAGACCGACGACCAGGGCAGCAATCGCCCAGGAACCGATACTCAGTGGACCCGCATCCTTGGCTGCATGCATGGGGCCGAACAGCCAGCCCGACCCGATCATGGAACTGACACCGGCGAATAGCAGGCCGACCAATCCGGCATCTTTGCGCAACTTGCCCTGGGCCACGGGGAGTCTCCTGAAGGCGATAGGTTGCGTGAGGCTAACGGAGCCACCCGTATGGCGCAAGCGTGATCAGGTGGGGGCAGGGGCTCTGGAATGCGCTGCTGGCGTCAGAAACCGTCGCGGCGCGGATTGTCCTTCCCGCTCCACGGGTACCGGTAATAGGATTCCGGTTGCAGCGGCGCCGGCTGCGTTTCTAGCGACAACGGCTGATAGGCACTGCCTGTAGCGGTCTGTGCCATATCCGACAATGCAGTCCGCGCTGCCGTAGACGCGTTGAACGCCGCATCGGCAAGCGCGTCGAAGGGGCGGAATACCGCGTACTGTTTCTGCCGCAGGGAGGTATTGCGTCCTGGCGTTGCGTGATCAGCCTTCACCGCGCAACCCTTGATGCTCGCTGAATGCACCAACAGATAGTAGCGATCGGTCATGTGCGTATGCGCATGGATATCAATCGCCATGCGATGGTCATTGGTGTCATCCTGCTCGTACACTTCGGTGACCTGGAGTACGCCCGCCGGAAACCGCCCCAGTTGCCCGTTGTTCATCTGCGATACATACCAGGGCGCCAGTTCCATCAGAAACGCGCCGTGCTTGCCCCAGCCATGCTGCACGATGCCCCGATACGCCATCGCCGGGGTTGCGCCACCGCCGAAGGAATGACCAACAAACCCGACCCGGCTGAGATCCATGCGGTCGGCATATTTCTCCGCTGCCGCCTGAAAGCCCTGCCACAAACTCGAATAGCGTCCGTCAATGCTGGTAAACGCCTGGGCATAACTGGAAAACACCACAATGTATCCGCGGCTGACCATATGCCTGATCAGATCCGCATAGCTTTCCCACTTGCCGGGGCCGAAGCCGTGCGAAAAGAAAATCACCGGTAGCTTGCCGGTTGCTCCTTGCGGGAAGAAAACCTGCACCGGCTTGCGGTGCAAACTCGGATTGGGGATCGTCGAGGATGAGAGCTGATACTGCCCATCGGCGCCGTAGCCAGAAGTAATGGGAGGGATCAAGCCATCGCAATTGGCGTAGGTATCGTTCTTGTGCCGAAACAGCAACCCCGCGTCCGCCGGCACCATGATGACGATCAGCAACCATGCCGCCAGCATCAGACAGACTGGATGGGATGGTTTCATGCGATTTGCAGCCGATTATGGATATTGTGCGTGTGGCAGATTCGTGCAGACTATTGCGGATTGCCGCTTAGCCAGGCTTTGCGAATCAGACGGCCACAGTACACCGACGTCACGTAGGGTTTTTCCTTTGCTGGCGCTGCGCTTGCAGTTGCAATGGGCACATAACGTGCGAGGACACCGTAATAGGTTTTCGAGGCATCGATCCATGGATAAAACCCATCTGCGCCCGGGCTACTGAACGAACCGTCGCCGACGGCCGGATCATCTTCAACCCAGTGGCCCAGTGAATAATGCCAGGCTTCGTCGTTTATGTCGTTGCTCTTGCCCGGCGCCGATTGATTGACGGGGCTGTAGATGGCCGTGGGGCAATCGCTGGAATTGGCGTGTGCACACACGGCGTCAACACCCAGATAGTTCTTCATCCGCAAATCGCCGCTGAGTATCTTGCGCAAAAATGCCGAATACATCCCGGGTGACATTGCTATACCGCCCGCTAACGCTGGGTTGGTATAAATCAAATTAATGTCCTGCCCGACGTAGGTTTCGATTTCGGTAGCAAGCTTGGGCGTGGTCGTGACAATATTGTCATAATCGCCACCCAGGCCTATTACATTGGTTGCCAGCGCCTGCATGTGTCCCGCGTTATAGTAAAACTTGCCGATGTCTGCCGTGATCTGATCGTTGTTGTTGCCGCCCAGAGGATTGCTGGCGCTAAAACAACCACCGACAGTCGTGCTCAACCAGCAGGTTGCGTCGTACAGATTGTGATAACCGCTGGTGAAATTGAGTAACTGAATTTCGTCTTTGGTCAGTGGATTGGTGCCTGATATATCCAGCTTCTCAAGCACATAGGCCGCAAATATCCATTTCGACGCCGAAGCAATCGCCATCACCGTGATCGAACTGGGTGGTGATGAAGAATTGTCGCCACCCGTACCACTGACCATTGCACCATCCTTGTCGCCAATTTCCCAATAGAAGGGTGTCAGCGACGTGCATTGCGTGTTGGTGCTGGCTGTTGTCTCTGCCGCCTGTGCACGTTGCTGATCGGATAAGGGCTGGCCGCCGGAACCACCACCCGACGACGAACCTGAATCGCCGCTGCCGCAGGCGCTTACCATGACAAGCAGAACAAAACCGCCGATGATCCGCCAAACCCGATGCGCCGACATCACTGCACCCCCCGAACAATATTTATATTTGTTTGTTCACGCGCTGATCCTGGCGTGTCCTTATCACGAACGCACTCAACAGTTCCCGGTTGACGCGAATGCCGTATCAAAGCCGCGAGCGCGCCTGAATTCAGTAATCACCGGATCCGTTCTGGTCTTCATACGGGAACTTCAGGTGCCCAAACCGCACCACAAATACCGCCAGCGCCAGAATCAGGATTGCGCCGGTGATATAGAGAGCCTGAAGGTTATGCGCGTCTTCTGTATCCAGAATCAGGAATCGCGCGAGAGCCACCATGGCAATGTAGAGCGGAATCCTTACCGGCAGCTTGCCCAAGCGCCAGTAGTATTCGACCATGGTGATGACTTCGAGGAAAATGAACAGCAGCAACAGGTTCGAGAGTTCGACCTTGCGCGCTTCGATCATGTGCCAGAACTCCTGACCGATGGCGACGACCGTCGCAGCCAGAATCAGGAACAGGCCCATGTCCTCGATAACAGCGATGGCCTGGCGGCCTGTTTTCCGAACGGTTTCACGATGCAGCATGGTGGCGATTCCGGTGTGGGTCCGCATCAAGCATAGCGCATCGATGTGACAGTCAGCGGTTTCTGGCGGCGGACGTTATGCTCACCAGGGAGTTATGACAGGAGAGGCGTACATGTCAGCAAATCCGGGGATACTGAGTAGCGTTGCAGCGGTGGTGGCGATGGGCCTGTTGGCCCAGTCCGCGCATGGCACAACGGATCCGCTGATACACCTGCAGTTCGGCGGCCGGGATCGAAGCTACCAGCTGCATGTGCCGCCGGCGGTTGCAGGACCCATGCCGCTGGTGCTCGTGATGCACGGTGGCGGGGGCAGCGCTGTGCCGACAATCAAGATGACCCGGTTTGATGCGCAAGCGGATCAGGCGGGTTTCCTGGTCGTTTATCCCAACGGCACCGACCGCCCCCGGGCGTTGTTGAAGCGGATGGGAAAGTCCGGATTTCTGACCTGGAATGCCGGCACCTGTTGTGGCTATGCGCTCGTCAACCACGTGGACGATGTGGGATTCATTCGGGCAGTAGTTAAACAGGTTGCGCATGACTATCGAATCGACCCCAAACGGATTTACGCCACCGGTATCTCCAATGGCGGCATGATGGCGTACACGCTGGCCTGCGAAGCCAGCGATATCTTCGCCGCAGTCGGGATTGTCTCGGGCATCATCACCGATACGGATTGCAAACCCTCGCATCCGGTCGCGGTGATCGATTTCCACGGTAGCGCGGATCAGAACGTGCCGCTCAACGGCGGCGTCGGTAACAAGGCGTTCATAAAAGATAACCGCCCACCGGTGCAGAACAGCATCGATTTCTGGGTAAAAGCCGACGGCTGCGATTCCACTCCGCAGGAATCACAACAAGCGAAGCTCGACATCAAGACCTATCGCGGATGCCGTGACGGTACCGCGATTGCCTATTACGTTATTGAGGGTGGCGGTCACGCCTGGCCCGGCGGAGAACGCCTGAGTCGCATGCTGGATAAACCGAGCGATGCTGTAAACGCGACGAATGTAATGTGGCAATTCTTTGCCGCGCATCCTAAACAATAGCCGTGCGGCGACTCAACCGTGCGTAACGCAGCACCAGCAACACTGCCGCGACCGTCAAGCCGCCAATGAAACCGGCCCAGATCATCTGCGGTCCGAGGTGCATGGGGATACCGAACAGCCATGCAAGCGGAAACCCGACCAGCCAATACGCGATGATCGTGATAATCATCGGGATACGCGTGTCCTTGTAACCGCGCAGGGCGCCGGCGGCGCTGGTCTGCAAACCATCCGATATCTGGAAGATGGCGCCCATATACAGGAGTCCGACCGCGATACGTGCAACGCCTGCGTCGCGAGTATAGACGCCGACGATCAAGTGCGGGAACAACAGCATGCTGAGCGCTGACAGGACCTCGAACGCGGCACACAACCCGATTCCGGTCCATCCCGCCAGCTGGGCAGCGGCTGCATCGCCGCGACCGATGGCATGTCCCACCCGCACCGAGATCGCGAGTGCGATGCTCATGGGCACCATGAACACGAACGAGGCGTAATTCATGGCAATCTGGTGTGCTGCCACCACGTCGGCGCCCAGCGTGCCCATCATCAACCCAACACCGGCAAACAACGACGACTCCATGAAAATGCCGATGCCAATCGGTACACCCAGCCGAATCAATTCGGCTTGCGGTTGCCACTGCGGCCATTCGAAACGCGCGAACAGTTCCAGCGGTTGAAACAGGCTGCGGCGATACATGTAGAGTAACAATGCCGCGCACATCAACCATTGCGTGACGGCAGTCGCATAACCACAGCCTCGCGCACCCAGCGCCGGCAACCCCAGTTTGCCGTACATCAAGACGTAATCCAGCACGATATTGACCAGCAAACCACCGCAAGCAATTGCCAACATCGGACGGGTGTGACCAATACCTTCGCTGGTGAAGCGCAAGCCCTGATACAGGCACACGCCCGGCATGCCCCATGCCAGCGCATCGAGATAGGCACCAGCATTCGGAATGATGTCCGCTTCGATGTGAATCGCCTGCATGAACGGCGTGGTATTGCGCAGCAACACAAACCCGCCCCAGCCCAGCACTTGTGACAACCAGGCGATCTGCCGCGCATAGTGACCGATCTCGCGCAGTCTGCCGCCGCCATACAGATGCGCGGTGGTCGGGGACTGTGCCATCAGTATGCCCAGTGCCAGCAGAAAAACCGGCGCCCAGATGTTGGCGCCGACCGCGACTGCGGCCAGGGTATGTGCGCCGAGCAATCCAGACATGATGGTGTCGGTGAGTCCCATGCCCACCAGCGCCAGGTTATGCACGATCAGGGGTCCGCCGATCGCGAGTAATGCCGCAACTTCGCGACGCGGCACGGCGTACTGCGGACTTGGAACCGGACGCTGGCTGTCCATGCAACGCACACCGCAGCGGAAAACGGGGACGGCATCATAGCAATTTCACGTGTCCGGCGTGACTGTGGCATGATGTTGTGCCCGGCCGCCGGCCGGAGCCCGGTTTCCCAGCTCGGAGGCTCACCATGTCCCAGACTATCCGTCGCGTTGCCATCGTCGGCAGCATGCGTATCCCGTTCTGTCGCATGAATACCAATTACATGCGTCTCGGCAACCTCGAGATGCTGACCGCCGCACTCAAGGCGCTGGTGGACAAGTACAACCTCAAGGGCGAAATCATCGGCGACGTCGCCGCCGGTGCGGTGATGAAACATTCGCGCGACTGGAGCATGACGCGCGAAGCGGTGCTCGGCAGTGGTCTCAGTCCACACACGCCAGGACATAATTATGACCGCGCCTGCGGCACCTCGTTGTCGGACGCGATCGAACTCGCCAGCCGTATCGCCATCGGCGAACTCGACAGCGCGATTGCCGCCGGCGTGGATTCAGCGAGCGATGTACCGATCGTGTTCGGCCGTCATTACCAGCAGATCCTGCTGGACCTGAATCGTGCGCGGACTTTCGGACAACGCATGAAGGCGCTCTCGCGCTGGCGCCTGCGTGATCTGAAACCGCATTTCCCCGCGGTCACCGAATCGCGCACCGGTCTCTCGATGGGACAATCCTGCGAAGTCATGGCCAAGGAATGGAATCTGACACAACAGGAACAGGACGAACTGGCCTACGCGAGTCACACCAAGGCTGCCGCAGCGTGGAAGGAAGGCTTTTTCAACGATCTGGTGACGCCTTTCAACGGTGCCACCATGGACAACAACGTGCGTGCCGACACCACGCTCGAGAAACTCGCCAAACTCAAGCCTGCGTTCGACCGCAGCGGCGCCGGCACATTGACCGCCGGTAATTCCACGCCGCTGACCGACGGCGCCTCAGCGGTGCTGCTGGCGAGTGAAGACTGGGCCCGGGCGCACAACCTGCCGGTGCTGGCCTATCTGAGCTACGGCGAAGTGGCGGCAGTGGATTTCGCCGGCATGAACGGCCCGCGCGAAGGTCTGCTGATGGCGCCGACGTACGCAGTGCCAAAAATGCTGGATCGCGCCGGACTCAAACTCCAGGATTTCGATTTCTATGAAATCCATGAAGCGTTTGCCGCACAGGTACTGTGCACACTCAAGGCCTGGGAATCGGACGAATACTG
The DNA here is from genome assembly GCA_036378075.1 of Gammaproteobacteria bacterium. Lineage (GTDB taxonomy): Bacteria > Pseudomonadota > Gammaproteobacteria > Natronospirales > REEB76 > DASSKW01. Next base: position 18,439 of record DASUXE010000113.1, on the reverse strand, counting down.
CCGCACCCGGCTGGGTCGCCAGCAAGCCCTCGGCAGCATCGACCGCAACAAGCTCAACGTGAAAGGCGGCAGCGTGGCGCTCGGACATCCATTCGGCGCCACCGGCGGACGCATCATCGGCGGGCTGGCCAAACTGCTGGCCGAAAAAGGCTCGGGTCGCGGACTGATTTCGATCTGTACCGGCGGCGGTATGGGTGTGACTGCGATTCTGGAACGCTAATAACTGCCTGCCTGATAAAGAACCCGCTGCTGTCTGGACAGTAGCGGGCTTTTCATTGTCCGTGACCGGAATATTCAGAGATTGGACGTGCAATTCGGGCAGCGTGTTGCCTTGATATTGATTGCTGTAAAGCAATACGGACATTCCCTGGTGGTCGGCGCAGCCACGGCTTCGGCTTTATGGAATTTCTTTTGTGCTTTTTGCATCGCGCTGATCAGCATGAAGACTGCAAACGCAATGATAATAAAGCTGATGACGGTGTTGATAAACAGGCCGTAATTCAAGGTCACCGCACCCGCAGCGTGCGCCTGGGCGATGGTGGCGTAGGGCCCGGCTTCTTTGACACCTTGTTTGAGCACCACAAACAGGTTGGAAAAATCCACATTGCCGAGCAACAGACCGATCGGTGGCATGATCACGTCATCCACCAGCGATTTGACTATGGTGCCGAAGGCGGCACCGATGATGATACCCACCGCCATGTCCACGACGTTGCCGCGCATGGCGAAATCGCGAAAATCCTTGAGCATGGACATGGGTCGACTCCTTGTACGTGCATGCCTGGCCGGCGACTACCGCCCGCACCCCGCGATACACTATAGGCGTTAAGCAGTTCGGCGAATAGCGCGCGGCATGCCATAATCTGGGCGGCTTTCTTGTCAGGATCACGCTTCGCCAATGTCCGAGCCCGTCCATACTGTTGCAGATACGGATGCGCCGCATCTCGGCGTGTTGCTCGTCAACCTCGGTACCCCGGATGCGCCCACCCCCGCGGCACTGCGCCGCTACCTGGCAGAATTCCTTTCCGACCCGGATGTCGTCACCCTGCCGCGCCTGCTGTGGTGGCCGATCCTGCATGGGCTGGTGCTGCGCATCCGGCCGGCAAAATCCGCTGAGGCCTATCAGCGCATCTGGACCGCCCAGGGTTCGCCGTTGCTGCACGAAACCCGGGCCATTGCGGTGGCGCTGGAAACGGAACTGGAATCGAAGTTGCACATGCCGGTGACGGTCGCGACCGGTATGCGTTACGGTCAACCGTCACTGACACTGGCAGCACGCGAATTGCTGGACATCGTACCGAGCGAGGTGGTGGTGCTGCCGTTGTATCCGCAGTTTGCTCAGGCCACTACGGGCTCCACGCTCAAGCGGCTGATGGCACTCGAATCGGCCACCTCGGCGCTGGCGGTGGGTCACGCGATTCGTGACTACCACGATCATCCGGCTTACATAGACGCACTCGCGGCCAGCGTACGTGAACACTGGCAACAGCACGGCCGGGGCCAGAAACTGTTGATCTCGTTTCACGGCATCCCCCAGCAGGTCGCGAATCAGGGTGACCCCTACCCAGCGCAATGTGCACGCACCGCCCAATTGCTGGGCGCTGCGCTTGGCCTTGCCGACACCGATTGGCAACTGGTGTTCCAGTCGCGGTTCGGGCCGGCACCCTGGCTGCAGCCCTATACCGATGTGACGCTGAGGCAACTGGCTGCAAACGGGATGAAAACCGTGGATGTGATCTGTCCCGGGTTTGCGACCGATTGCCTGGAAACACTGGAAGAAATCGCCATGCGTTATGCCGACGTATTCCACGATGCCGGGGGAGATGCGCTGCGTTACATTCGGGCGCTCAATGCACGTGCCGACCACATCAGGGCACTGGCGCAGATTGTCTGCGCGCGCCTCGGGAAACCCGAGGTGCCGGTGCTGACCGTTTCATGAGCGCGCCGATGCTTGGCGATTTTCTCGAAATCAGCGTCTCGACCGCGGAGATCCTGGCCTCGATAGAATTTTACGAACGGCTGGGTTTCCGGCATGCGCCGGTCGGCGAGACCTGGCGGCATCCCTATGCGGTCCTGACCGACGGCCGGGTGGCGCTGGGATTGCACCAATACGAATTCCCGTCGCCGTCCCTGACCTTCGTGCTGCCCGATCTGCGCGCCAAGCTTGCCGGCTTTGAACAGCTCGGCATTGAATTCGCCTTCTGCAAACTCGCTGATGACGAATTCAATGAAGCCGGTTTCACCGACCCGGATCAACAGATGATTACGTTACTGGAGGCGCGCACCTATTCGCCGCTGCGTGCCGGATTTGGCGATTCCGCATGCGGCTATTTTCTCGAATACCGCATCGGCGTCCGTGACTGCAAGTCCAGCTGCGACTTCTGGGAACGCATGGGCATGGTGGCGGCAGTGGTAAACGAACCACCGGCACACTACGCACAAGTGGCGCGCAGCGGGCTCAATCTGGGCATGCAGGTGCGCGGCGCACGCACACCGCCACAGCTGGTGTTCATCAACGAACAGCCGGAAGTGTTGTTGCAATTACTCGAGACACGCGGCATTCCGTTCCGGCGGCAACGGGACCACGATGGCGCATCGGCGATTCAGATCGCGACACCGGATGGTCTGGAACTCGTAATACGCGACCGGGATTAAGTTTTAAATACCAATTCACCGGGCGATGTTAGAGTATAGTCCGGACAAACAAGGGGGAAACCAAACCATGCATCCGACTGCCGCAGGCTTGCTCAACACCGTTCTGATCGGCGCCCTGGTGCTGTTCGTACTGTACCGGCGCTTTCGCCGCAACATCGGCCGCCAGCGGCTGCGTCCGACCGCCATGTGGATACGGGTGGTGATCCTGGCGCTGGTCTGTGTGTTGTTGCTGGTCTCGCCGTTCCGCACCAGCATGAGCCTGGTCGCTGCAGCAATCGGTGTCGTGATTGGAATCGGTCTGGGGTTCTATGCTCTTGCACATACCCGATTCGAAACCACGCCCGAAGGCCGCTTCTATACGCCCAATGGCTATATCGGCATGGGGGTGACGGCATTGCTTATCGGCCGGCTTATTTACCGCTTCACGGTGATCTATCCTGCCATCCACAGTGCCGCCCAGCAGGCGGCGCAGAACCCCCAATTGCAGGCCTCCCCGTTCGCGGCCTATCAGCGCAGTCCGCTCACGCTCGGAATCTATTTCCTGCTGGCCGGATACTACATCTGCTATTACGTCAACGTGATACTCAAGAGCCGCGCCACCGCGCCCGCCGGTGATCCGCAGACGGGTGCGATGGCGTAACCGGATCGACGCTATTCAGTTGAATATCCGGTCCAGGTGGTTCATGTCGTTGACCACCAGCCACTGACCGCCGTCCTTGGTGACCACCTGTTTCCAGTGCTGGAGCCGGTCAAGGTAATTCTGCGGATTGACGTTGTCCGAATGCAGTTTGGTCACGTCCACAGCAATTACCTGGGTGCCGTCGAGAGGCAGGCGTGATTTGCGCACGTAGCCTTTCGGCAGATCCTGTTCCAGATCCGAGAACACGAGGATATAGCGGTGACCCGCGCCGCTTTCATCAAGATCCTGAGCCGCCTGCAACAAGGCACCGCTGACATCGGTCCTGTCGCTGGGATGCAGGTTGCTGAAGAACTGATTCAGGCGTGCGCGCAGCGCGCGCTTCTGTTCATTGGCCACGGATGGGCGATCGTCGAAGGTGACCTTGGTAACGATGTCCTTTTCGGTAAAACTGGCACTGTCGATACTGGCAACCGTCAGCGAATCGCCGCTCACCAGGGTACCGAGCAGATAGTTGATTACCGAATTGGCGGCATCGAGTTTGTTGCTGTAGCTCTGCGACACGTCGAGCAGCACGTACACTGCGCGCGCGTGCCTGCCGCCGGTTTCGCTGCAACCGGCGAACAGCAGAACCAGCGCGGTAATGGAAAGTACGATCAGGCGGCGCATGACAACCTCCTCACGCGGTTTTCTTCTGGTTCTGCTTGTGACTCTGCTCATGGTTGGCGCGCAAGCCGCGAATCCAGCGTTCCGCCAGCAACATGGGTGACACCAGCGTGTCATAGAACGCGATCAGCAAGCGGCTCGCGGATTCGACAATGTTCCCCACCAGGCGCAAACCAAATGCACTGACCCGCAGCACCGATGAGCTGACCAGTCCACTCACCGTGCGGCCGGAATGCACGAACATTTCCAACGGAATCGCGGCCCAGGCGAGCAGGAACGGCAGGATGAAGCCCAACACCATCTGTGCCAGCGACGGCAACCAGCGATACTGAAACGCGGCGCTCGCGGTAACTGCACCGCCGGCGAGCTGCTGAATCAGCGCCTCCTTGTCGGCCGCCAGCAGATTGCGCATGAAGCCGAGGCTTGATTCGATGCAGGCCAGCACGGTAAGGAACACCAGCATCAGCAGGAACACGCGGCGGCGCACCTTGTCTTCCATGGTTGCGATGGCCGGAAACAGGTGGGTAAAGCGCAACGAGTCCATCAGGAATACGCCGACCGACACCTCCATCGCAACCAGCATCAATGCCGCCACGTCGGAAGCGTGGAACGGCCCGATATAGCTGGCCCCGCCCACCATCTCGGACATCGGCATGGCAATCAGGTTGAAGTTGATCACGCCGCCGACGATGGTAATGGCAAGCAGCAGGGTGGCGACGAAGAACTGGGTCACCGCCGAGGATTTCAGGGTCTCCTCGACATGATCAGTGCCGTCGATGATCTCTTCAAGCCGGGCGATCTGATTGTCGATCTTCTGGGTCCGTTCACCGAGTCCGGCGAACATCTTTTCCAGGCTTTCCAGCTTGCGGTTCATGTAACGCCACATCGGCAGCATGCGCTGCAGCAATTCATGCCGCTTGCCTGCCGCCTTGCGGTACGCCCCGACCACATCCTTGCTGGACTTGTCCAGCATGTCCTGCACGTTGCGCAGAATGGTGCCGATCATGGGATCACCATTAGCCGGAATCTTGGCGATGGAATTCACCGCGTCCACCCACGGTGGCGGCATCGGTGGCACTTCTCCGGAGCGCTGGAAATCTTCCTCGACCCGGGCGCCCATCTCGCTCAACTGGCGATTGAGTGCGGGGTAGGCGCTCAGGTCGTGGTTTACATACCCCGCCACCCTTTCAAACTCGCGCTGCAATCGCTGGACCTGGTGTTCACGCGCCTGCACCAGCATGACTTCGCGATTGCGTTCATTGAGACGCTCCGATGTGCGCATCAAAGCCTTTGCCGCCAGACGCATCCCGCGATAGATAAAACCGCCCAGATTCCGCAGCAGCTGGTGTGCCGGCTCGCGTGCCACGTACAACACGACAATCAGCAACACCAGCCAGATCACGGCGGATACCGTGGGCGAGCTGGACCAGAGCGTCAGAAATGTTTGACCGGACATAGTGGTGTCTCCCGGAATTTGATTCGGCCGTATTTGATTATCTGTTTTACGGCGCTGAAAGGCAGACCATTCCCGGGTCTTGAAAAGACGGGTTTGGAATCTGTCTTATGGGAGAAAGGTAATAAGTAAATAGAAATATTATCGTGACGCGATTCGCAATCCCGGCAACAAGACTGTGAATCTTTCAGTTATGTATCGGTCGCTTACGTAAAGTCAGGGATCGAGCAACGAAACTTTAAAAATGGAATGCGCGATTATGGGAAGTAGTATTATCCGTGCCGCTCACGGTAGCCGCACGTTGCACCCGGTGATGCGGGTCATTCAGTCAGAGACTCGATCTAGCCACACCGCCAGCCCCTTGGCGTTGAGATCCACATCCATGCTCAACCAGGTATCGACAGTGTTCTGGTCCAGCATGCAGCCGTGTGCGCGCACAGCCTGCACCAGCCATTTGTGAATCTTCGGCTTCATGTCAGCGATGCGATCCGCGCTGGGCATGCTGGATTTTGCCATCGCCACCAGCGTGTCGATTCCGCGGTGCATATCTTCGGCGAGTCGCTGCAGTTCGGTGACGCGACTGTAGTGAGTCAGAAAACAGGCCTCCGGTTCGAATGACATGATGCGATCCAGTGACATATGCGCTTGCTCCGGATCGAAATGCACCGGAGTGGTGGCCGGAAAGATGAAAGCACCCTGTGCGGTATCGAATATGCGATAGGAAATGCCGAAGGTATCGCCAGTAAACACGCCGCCGCTGTCTGCATCGACGATGCTGTAATGATGCAGCGCGTGACCCGGGGTATGGATGAATTGCAATTCGGAACTGCCGAGCGGCATGCGCATGTCGTCGTTCACTGTCAGCACGCGCTCAGCCGGTATCGGCGGGATCTCGCCGTAGAGGCGCGCAAATTCGTCAGCACCGTACACGGCTTTGGTGCCCGCGATCAATTTCGATGGATCGATGATGTGAGCGGCGCCACGTGGATGTACCAGCGCCCGGGCGTTGGGCAGATGCCGCATCAGTTCGCCGGCACCGCCGGCATGATCGAGATGCACGTGAGTCAACAGCACGTAATCGACTGCCGCAGAATCGATCCCTTTCTGTTCCAGCGTCGCGAGCAGGTTGGGTACTGAATGCGTGGTCCCGGTATCCACGAACGCCGCACGTCCATTACGCACGATCAGATGGCTGGCATCCAGCAACGGACGCACGTAATCGGTATCAATGGCGGTGATGCCATGTCCGAATTCAAGCAGCGAGGGACTGTTCACGATGGCCGGACCTCATGAGGTCCGGTCATTCTATCAAGCTGACACACGAAGGCCAGAATCAGGGCGCCTTGAATACCCAGGGATTCATCAGCGGATACAACTTGCCCAGGCGTTGCGCCAGGGCACGCGCATCCCGGTAACTGGCGACCTGACGGATCACCAGCCGGTACCATTGCCTGCCGCGAAACTGTACCGGGGTGTCTTCCGATGGATAACCGGCCACCGAGAGTTTGTGCATCAGGCGTGTGGCATCGCGTTCGTCGGTGGATGAAATCAGCGCCACGACCCAGTGACCGTCGCGGATCAACACGCCGTCGCCGGAACGGACATCGGTTTGCGCAGCCCAGTCCGTCAGCCTGGCATGCGTAACCGGCATGTTCATCTGCATGCTGCCGGTTTTGGGCATCATCATGTAATGCATCGGCTGGTCCATCATCATCATCGCGTGACCGGGTGCAAGCATCTCGGCTTTACCTTCCAGCAGCGCCACCAGATCGCCGTCACTGCCGGCACGACCCCAGACATCGGTGCCGCGAATGCCGATGGTTGCCGTGCCGACCTGGATGTCGACATGCCGTCGCTGCGCTTTGCCGATCAGATCGGTGGTGAATCGGAATACACCCTTGAGAATATGCAGCGCGCCTTTGAACACGCTGCCCTGGGCATCGTGCATCATGTCCATCGCTGGCGTGGCAAGTTCGGTGTTTTCGCCGAGCTTAACCATGCTGTGTTCAGGCAGCGCGAGATACACGCGCCCGCCGCTACCGGTGCGCAGACTGTCACCGTCCGCAATCAGTGCACCGGGTTTGAGCGGGGTGGTGAGGCCGCCCTGCACCAGCCAGGCTGGCGACTGCACAGCAGTCACCACGCTGCCAGCCGGAGGCTCAGCCGCGAAAGCAGTCACGCAAGTTGCGAGTACTGCCGCCGCTATCGCAAGACGAACGAAATAAATGGTATTCATATGGATTATTTCCCAAAACCGGGTGTCGGTGGTTTCAACATCAGATACGTCCGGCAGGGCACGCCGGATGCGGATGCAACGAGAGCCCTGTCTGCTCAGGACCGTGCCTGCCGTCCGGATATTTCAGGCTTGCAGCCACACACCAGCAATTTACAGCGCCGCAGCGATGTCAGCCCGCAAGCCCGCATCTTCAGGCACGGTTTTGGGCGAATAACGCTTGATGACCCGGCCATCCTTGCCGATCAGGAATTTTTCGAAGTTCCATTGAATATCTGCACCGCCGGTTTGGTCCTTGAGCCATTTATATAAGGGATGCGCGCCGGCGCCGTTCACCTCGATCTTGCTCGTCAGCGGGAAGCTCACGTCAAATTTCGTGCTGCAGAACTGCTGGATCTGGGCTTCGGTGCCCGGCTCCTGGGCGCCGAACTGGTTGCAGGGCAACCCCAGCACCGTGAACCCCTGGTCCTTGAATTCGCGTTGCAATTGTTCAAGCCCGGCGTATTGGGGCGTCAGGCCGCACTCGCTGGCAACGTTCACTACCAGTACCGCTTCGCCCTTGAAATCTCTCAATGGCCTGGCTTTGCCGTCAATTGTTTTGATCTCGAAATCATGAAAGCTGCTCATAACGGTGTCCTCTTGCATGCTGTGTGCGGAACCAGGAACGGATTTTGCGCGCCTGCGCCAGTGCCGGGCAATGCCGGCAACACCGACGACGCCGAAGATCAACACCTGCCACGGCCAGGCCAACTGCGGAAATAACATCAGCACAAACCCGGTGATGCCGGTCGCGATCGCAAGTCCCAGCAACCAGCCGCGCAACACAAACACCTCGGCAAGTGCCAGGATAACGGTCAGCAGCCACCAGTCGAGAAAATTCATGGAAGCCATGAAATCAATCACGGTGGTTAAAGCCGCCATTCACGCGCTTTGTGACAGGGGAACCTGCCGTTTTTTCAGATGCACCAGCAGCAGTGAGATCGCGGCCGGGGTCACCCCCGGAATGCGTGCGGCCTGTCCCAGCGTTTGCGGTCGGACCTGCATGAGTTTCTGTCGCACCTCGTTGGACAGGCCGCGCACCGCAGCGAAATCGAATTGTTCCGGGATCGGTGTGTCTTCCTGACGCTTGGCCCGTGCCACTTCATCGCGCTGGCGTTCGACGTAACCGGCATAGCGCACCTGAATGGTCACTTGTTCGGTTACCTCCGGATTCAAATCGGCCTTGCCGACACAGGGAAGCGATACAAGTTCTTCGTAATCGACTTGCGGACGACGCAGCAAATCGAGTGCACAGGTTTCTTTGGTCAACGGCGCGCCGAACACATGCGTGGCCTGTTCGACAGTAACGTCACCGGTACGCACCATGATGGACTTCAACCGCGCTGTTTCGCGTTCTATGGCGTCACGTTTTGCGCTGAAGCGCTGCCAGCGCGTATCGTCAACCAGCCCCAGTGTTCGGCCGATTTCCGTGAGACGCAGATCGGCATTGTCTTCGCGCAGCATCAGGCGGTGTTCGGCGCGGCTGGTGAACATGCGATAGGGTTCCGGTGCACCGCGCGTGATCAGGTCATCGATCAGAACGCCGAGATAGGCCTGGTCGCGGGTCGGCCACCACGGCGTTTTCTGCTGTACCGCCAATGCGGCATTGATGCCGGCCAACAGACCCTGCGCGGCGGCTTCTTCATAGCCGGTGGTGCCGTTGATCTGACCGGCCAGATACAGACCGGCAATGAATCTGGTTTCCAGTGAATACTTGAGATCGCGGGGATCGAAGAAATCGTATTCGATGGCATAACCCGGCCGTGTGATGTGTGCGTTTTCGAATCCCTTGATCGAGCGCACCAATTGGTACTGCACGTCAAACGGCAGGCTGGTCGAGATTCCGTTGGGATACACCTCATGGGTATCGAGACCTTCCGGTTCGATGAAGATCTGATGTCGCTCCTTGTCCGCGAAACGCATCACCTTGTCTTCCACCGAAGGGCAATAGCGCGGACCGACGCCTTCGATTACACCTGTATACATCGGCGAACGATCGAGTCCGCTTTTGATGATCTCGTGCGTGCGTGCGTTGGTATGCGTGATGTGGCAGACGACCTGCCGTGGATGTTGTTTACGCGTACCCGTAAATGAAAACACTGGCACGGGATCATCACCCGGCTGTGCGGCGAGATCGTCGTAATTGATGCTGCGTCCGTCGATGCGCGGCGGCGTGCCGGTCTTGAGCCGGCCGACCCGGAACGGCAATTCACGCAGACGTCTGGCGAGACGATTGGCAGGTGGATCACCGGCTCGGCCGCCCTCGTGATTCTCGAGACCGATATGAATACGCCCGCCCAGAAAGGTGCCAACCGTGAGTACCACTGCCGGGGCGAAGAAGCGCAAGCCCATCTGGGTGACAACGCCGGTCACCCGTTCGCCCTCCGTCACCAGATCGTCGACCGCCTGCTGGAACACGGTGAGGTTGGGCTGATTCTCGATGAAGCCCCGGATCGCTTTCCTATATAAGGTTCGGTCCGCTTGGGCACGGGTCGCGCGCACTGCCGGGCCCTTGCTGGCATTGAGGATCCGGAACTGGATCCCGGCCAGATCCGCGGCGTGAGCCATGGCGCCGCCCAGTGCATCAATCTCCTTGACCAGGTGACCCTTGCCGATGCCGCCGATGGCGGGATTGCAGCTCATCTGGCCGAGGGTTTCGACGTTGTGGGTCAGCAGCAGGGTGCGCGCACCCATGCGGGCGGCCGCGAGTGCAGCCTCGGTGCCGGCATGGCCGCCGCCGATCACGATGACTTCAAATTGCTGGGGGTAATCCATGCTGGCCGTGGTTGCCGATTCCGCGCTGGGTTGCGCATTTTATGCGCAAATGGCGCTGGCCAGAAGGGTTTGTGTTTACGGCGAGGCCTGGCGCGATCCAATCGTGGGAATCGCGCCAGGCAAGCGGCGGGTGGCCGCTTATTTCAGATTCGCTGACAGCTTCGTCGCCGTATAGGTATTGGTGACAGCCGAATAGCCCCCACTGCCGAACAGCCCGATCATCTTGGTGGTGCCATTCAGGCGGGACTGCAGGTCGGCTTCCCAGCCGGCAAACGAGACGTACACCGTGACCACGCCATTCTGACGAATGGCATACAGTCCCGTGCCACCGGACGGCGGCTTGATGCTGGGCGATGCCGGCAAGCTGGTGAGGTCGGTCATCAAACCGCCACGGCGCAGCACCGCGAACGGACCCAGATTCGGATCCGCCAGGTTGAGCACCAGGGCGGTGGTGCTTTGACTCATGAACGGCGCGGTAGTCCCGTTTGGCCGCCAGCTGACCATCAAACGGGTACCTGACACCATGTAGTTACCGACGGTTTCAGCGTTGAAGTCAGGCGGTGCCTGCCCAAAGCTCTGGACGAAACCGTCGAACTCGGCGGGATCACCCACTGCAATTGCCGTCAGATCCAATGAACCGGTGTTGATTTCATAGTTCAGGGGATTGGTGTCGACAGCGGCACTGGTACCGGTTCCGGCAAAATTGAACCACGACACCGGATGGTGGTTGATCTCCGACAGCGTCGCGGTAACGACGCCGGCATTCTCGCTCAAGACCGTACCGGCCACCAGGGATGGTGCAAGTTGCACGTACCCGGTCGCGGTGACGCCGGCATCCATCGCCAGTGCGGTTGGATCGGAATTGGTCAGGGTTCCCAGCACCACAACACGTTGCCCGACTGAAATATCGGTGATTGTCTCGGGCGTGGTTGGTTCGCCGGCCTTGCGCACCACCGTCTGGGTGCCCAGGGTCACTGTCACGGTGCTGTGATAGAGCGTGGTACTGCTGCTGCGCACGTAGGTCACGCCGCGCACCGTTAACAACGCACCACTGCGAGCTGTCACCGAACCGTGAACCGAATCGAGAGTCGCGCCGGGGACACTGCTGCCGGCATAAACTTCGCTCGCCTCGAACCGGTTCTTGCCGGGATCCATGCTGCCGTATGCCAGAGTTGCGGTGCCGGTTTGCAGGCTGGTCATGGCCTGGAGACCCGCGCTGCCGGTGTAGCCGGCCCCATTAACCAAAAACGCGGTTTGCGAATCGGTCACAACCTCAAGCGAACCAAATGTCTTGGTGCCGGTGTAGAACAGGGGCACAACGTCGATTGTATACGTGGCCGCTGTGGTATCCACCGCCGTCAATTTGCCGGAAGCCTGTGAATAAGTGATATCAGCGGCACTGGCCGTTGCCAGCAGGAATGTGCCCACGGTTACGGTCGGTGGCGTGGCACTGAAATCAATGTTGTTTGAAGCAGCCAGATCGAAATCGAGCGTCGCGACCGAGGTGATGCCGCTCTGTACGGTGATTGTATTATCGGTGCCCAGATTGATCTTCTGCGTGATCGTAGTGACACTGCTGCCGTCCGACGAAATCGGGGTCAACTTGACGGTGCTGCCGCTGGCGTTTTCCGCTTCGATGTCTGCGCTTGAGTAATCAAGTTTTACCGACAGCGAGGTATAGGTCCCGCTCGGCACGAACGCGGTGCCCAGCAAGGCATTGAAATCCACCAGTTGTGCCAGGTCAACCGCCACCGGTGCGGGCAGTGCATTCACGGTTACACCATCATCGCGCACCAGCGTGATCTGATCGACTGTTACCACATAACTGACGAAATCACCACTAGCATCGCCGAGATTGAATGCAACCGGTCCGCACTGATTGGTGGTTTGATTAGCCGGAACAGTGCAGTCCGTAACTGACGGGATCAGGATCGAACCGGTGCTGCTGCCGCCGCAGGCTGTCAGTAACCCGGTGAACAGGAATGTGATTGCCAGAGCAATCGAACGCATCGACACAGGAAAGCGCATGACACTTCCCTCCATGGAGACTTGAGGGAAAATCAGCATAGGACCGGAATCCGACCATGTCGTTGATCAAGATCAGCAAATCATGCTGTAGTGGAAGTGCAAACCGGAATATGGTTTGTGGAAAATTGCTTCGGGTCACAAATGATACTTATTTCGCGGATTCATCTGCCTGCATCATGCCGAACATGTTGCCTTCCGTATCCTTGCAGTAGGCCAGCCAGCCGAAACCTGAAATTGCCATTTTTGATACCGCGAGCTGCCCGCCGCTGGTCGAGACTTTCATCAGATAGTTGTCCAGATCCGAGACTGCGACTGTGCACGCAAATGCAGTCACTGCGGCGCCGTCCACCGGCGTGAGCCGGCGCATCAGACCCCCGTCGATGCCGGGACCGGTGTCACCGGTCCGGACCGCCCAGTAATCGACCGGCATGTTGCGTAGCGGAGTGAATTCCCAGCCAAACACCGAGCGGTAAAAGCGTATGGCACGCTCCGGCTCATCGGCATGGATCTCAAAGTGTATGACCCGTGGCATGTTCCCCTCCCTGCCTGAATTCAAGCATATACGCCCTGTTCAAGTACGCAAGCGATGGCCGCCAGGTGTCCGAAGCCGTTCAACTGAATGCCGGTCAGCTAACTTCGGATTAACCGTAGGTAAAGCACTCTCGATATTGAGTCAAGTGTGCTTGACTAATTGTAATGTGTCTTCTACACTTTTGGCATGAATTCAAAAAATCCACTTACCCCTACTCAGCTCTGCCGGCGCCACCAGATTGAAACGGTCATTGGCGGGGTGAGCTATGTGGTGGTCCTGCTTGGCTCCATAAAGCTCATCAAACTGGGGATTTCCGGCCCGGCCCGGATGTTGCTGGCGCTGTCGCCCATGCTCCCTGCCGCGTTCATGATCTGGTCGGTCTTCCGCTATGTCACCCAGATGGACGAACTGCAGCGCCGGATCGAGACCGAAGCCTTCGCCATTGCGGCCGCAGGTACCGCGTTCCTGGGACTGACGTATACCTTTCTCGAAGGTGATACCGGCTTTCCTGCGATCGGCAGCTGGTGGGCCTGGGTCAGCGTCGCCATGATCTACGCCGTCGCGCGTCTGCTCCTGCGCAGGCGCTACCGGTGAAAAACCGCATTCACGTGCTGCGCGCCGAACACCGCTGGACTCAGGCAGAGCTGGCTGAACGCCTGAACGTGTCGCGCCAGACCATTAACGCGATTGAAACCGAGAAGTACGATCCCAGCCTGCCGCTGGCGTTCAGTATCGCCAAGCTGTTCGGCAAACCGATCGAAGAGATTTTTGTCTTTGATGTCGCAGATCCAGTTTCTACATCTACATCGGGAGAACCCTCATGAAATACGCTTTCCCATTCAATCTGGTGCTTGGAATCGCCATGGCGTCGGCGATTGCTTCCTCGAGCGGCAACTGGGGTGTCGGCATCGGTATCGGCGTCGCCGTCACTGTTGCGCTGACGGCCAGCAGAAAATCCGGAGCCGGTAGATCCCGGTAATGTCTGGAACAACTCTTTACCGGCACGCTTCGCGCTATCCGCTGGGGTGGCTGTTGTTCGTGGCACTGGTACCGTGGATGCACGGCACGCGGGCCCAGCCGCAAAACCCAGTTGCGGCAGTGTTCACACCGTGCCAGATCGGCATGCCCGATTCTGCATTTCATATGCAGGCGAAATGCACGTCGCTTGCAGTGCCGGAAGACCGCACCAGACCTGATAGCAAAAAAATCAGTCTGCACATTGCGGTACTGCCAGCGCACGCCAACAAACCGTCTGCCGATGCCCTGTTTTTTATCGCCGGCGGTCCAGGCCAGGCGTCCACCGAAGCCTTTGTCACAGAGGCTGCGGCATTCGATCGAATCCGTGCCGATCACGACATCGTGCTGGTGGATCAACGTGGCACAGGCCAATCAAATCCACTCAACTGTCCCGAATCGGACGATAGTCCGGGCAATGAAGTATCGATCGTGCACGAGACAAAAGTCTGCCTTGCACAGTTGAAAGGGGATCCGCGTTTCTACACCACCACAGTTGCTGTCAAGGATCTGGATCAAGTGCGTGCTGCGCTCGGATACAGGCAGATCGATCTGTATGGCATCTCCTATGGCACGCGTGTCGCGTTCGAATACCTGCGCGACTATACCGCGCACGTTCGCAGCGTGATCCTCGATGGCGTGGTGCCCGCCGACTGGAATGTAGGTGCAGATGTTTCACTGGATGCACAGCAGGCCCTTGACGGCGTGTTTACTCGTTGTGCCAGACAAACCCAGTGCCACAGGGCATTTCCGAATCTGGTCAATGAATTCGCCGCCTTGCAGCAGAATTTGAAACATCGTCCGGTAACCGTACAATTGCGCGATCCCGTCGATGCCACATTGATTAACCGTTCGCTTGACTGGAACAAGGTCGCGGTAGCGATCCGGCTGATGAGTTATTCAAGTGACACGGCTGCGCTGCTACCCTTGCTGATTCATCAGGCAGCCGTGGCTCATGATTACGCACCGCTGATGGCGCAGTCGCTGATTTTCACCCGGTCGGTGGACGAAGGCATCGCTGCAGGTATGAATGCCGCTGTGCTGTGTACCGAAGATGTGCCGTTCTATTCGCACAATGCCGAGATACGCCGGTCCGCCGCCAGCTATCTGGGCGGCAAGCCGATTGAAGCGCTGATAAAAAGCTGTTCGGTCTGGCCACGCGGCGTGATGGAGCCTGATTTCAAGCAGCCGGTCAAATCCGACAAGCCGGTGCTGTTGCTGTCGGGTGAGGATGATCCCATCACTCCGCCCGCCAACGCATCACATGCCGCAAAAACGCTCTCCAACAGCCTGTCGCTGGTGGTTCCCGGCCAGGGTCATGGCAACGCCATGCGCGGTTGCATACCGAAACTCATGGCGCAATTCGTTGCCAGCGCTTCAGTCAGCGGATTGGACACAAAATGTGTGAAATCGATCCGCGCTTTCCCGTTCTTCGTCAATTTCAACGGACCGACCCCATGATCGAAGTCCAGAATGTCAGTAAGCATTTCGGTGCGGTCCAGGCGCTGCAGGATGTATCGTTTCGCGCGCCGGACGGTTGCATTACCGGTCTGCTGGGTCCCAACGGTGCCGGGAAATCCACAACCTTGCGTATCATCTCGACGGTGCTCAGGGCAGACGGCGGCAACGTGAATGTCGACGGCAGCAATGTGCTTGCCGATGACAACGCGGTGCGCTTGAAACTCGGGGTGCTGCCACACGCGAGCGGTCTTTATCCACGGCTGTCGGCGCGCGAGAACATCCGCTATTTTGGCGAGCTGAACGGTTTGCATGGCCGGCAACTGACGGCGCGGGTTGAGGATTTGATTAAGCTGCTCGAGATCGGGGAATTCGCCGACCGCAAGGCCAAGGGGTTTTCACAGGGACAACGCATCAAGGTGGCCCTGGCGCGAGCGATGGTACATGGGCCCCGCAACCTGGTTCTGGACGAACCCACCAATGGTCTGGACGTCATGGCAACGCGTGCCTTGCGCAGCCTGATCCGCAAATTGCGCGAACAGGGACATTGTGTAGTGTTCTCGAGCCATATCATGCAGGAGGTCGCCGCCTTGTGCGATGACATCGTGATCATCGCACAAGGCCATATCGTTGCGCACGGCACGCCGGATACATTGCGGCAACAGGCCGGCGAACAGGATCTGGAGGAGGCCTTCGTCAAGCTTGCAGGTGAACCGGCGGAGGGATCGGCATGATGCGCCAATTGTGGAGTGTGCTGCGCAAGGAAGTCGTCGACAATCTGCGCGACCGGCGTACGCTGCTCACGGTACTGGTTTTCGGTCCGCTGTTCGGACCGGTGTTCTATACCGTGATGATGAATGCCATCGTAAACCAGCAGATAAGCAATCGCGACAAACCGCTCAAGTTGCCGGTAGCCGGCGCGCAATACGCACCCGGACTTGTTGAATACCTGAAACAGCATGACACCGAAATCGAAGCGGCGCCCGGCGATCCACGTGCCGCGGTGACGACTGGCCGACAGGATGTGGTGCTGGTGATCGGCAAAGACTACGCCACAGCCTTCAGTGCCGGAAAACCGGCGACTCTGCAACTGATCGAGGACGCTTCGCGGCAATCGGCCACCAAGAACGTGCGCCGCGCGCGCGATCTGCTCGACGCCTATGCGCGTGAAATCAGCAGCCTTCGGCTGCTGGCGCGCGGAACGAATCCCGGCGGGATACTGTCGCCGTTGGCGATCGAGAAGGTGGACGTCTCGACACCGAGATCGCGTGCAGTTCTGGTGCTGGGTTTTCTGCCGTATTTTTTCCTGTTCGCCACCATCATGGGTGGTTTCTATCTCGCCATCGATGCCACCGCCGGCGAACGCGAGCGCGGCTCGCTGGAACCGCTGCTCACCACCGCAATCTCGCGCACTGCCCTGGTTGCTGCGAAGCTGGTTGCAGTCACGGCGTTCTGTGCCTTGTCACTGGCGTTGGCGGTGGTCGCGTTCTATGCCTGCCAGGGTTTTATCCACATCTCGCAACTGGATATCGCGGTGAACTTCGACATTCCGACCGCGCTGAACATGTTCCTGATCGGCGTACCGTTCACGGTATTTATTGCGGCACTGCTGACCGTGGTGGCTTCATTCACGCGCAGCTACAAGGAAGCGCAGACCTGGCTTTCATTTGTATTTGTCTTGCCGATGATCCCGGCCTTCGGCTTGATGCTGTCACCGGCACAACCGTCCTTGTGGATGATGGCGATACCGACCATGAGCCAGAATGTATTGATGACCTCCCTGCTCAAGGGCGAACTCCTCAAGCCGTTGTTCGTGGCAACGTCCGTTGGCAGCACGCTGTTGCTGGGTCTGTTGCTGTCCTGGCTGGCGGTCTGGCTTTACCGGCAGGAACGGATTCTGGGCTAATAATCCCGCATTTCGCCGCCGATCAAATTGCCGCTTGGGTTTCCGCCCCGGCTATGGCACTCTCCGGGCCGGGAATGATTCCCGGTCTCAGGTGTACCGCGTGGTTTGGCAGCTCTTTCCTGACGATCCGAAGCAGGCTTTGCGCCTCAAGCGCTTTTTCATGGCCGCGTTGTCGTATCTCCTGTGGGTAGGTCTCACCATCTACTGCTATCTACTTGGTTACATCAATCTGACATTTCCCTGGTTTGTTTTGGCGGTCGGCCTGACCTTGGCCGGCAACATCATGTTTTTTGTACTGCTGCGTAGCGGCATCAACTTGCGCTCGTCGGATCCCAGTTTGACACTGCCACAGATGCTGCTGGCGACGTTCTGGGTCATGCTGCTGGTCTCATTCACGCCACGGGTGCGCGGCATCATGCTGCTGCTGTACGTGGTAATTTTCCTGTTCGGCATCTTCCGGCTGCGGCGCGCACAATATCTGTGGCTGACCGCATTCGCGCTGCTCGGTTACGGCGCCATCGTGCTGCGTGAAACGTCCGCGGATATCAGCATGGAACCGCTGTCACTTGAACTGCTCCAATTTGCGGTGCTGATCGTTACCCTGATCTGGCTGGCATTTTTCGGCAGCTACGTCGGCCGGCTGCGCGATACGCTTGCACACCGCAATCGTGAACTCGCCGAGGCACTCAGCCGCAATCAGGAACTCGCTACCCACGATGACCTCACCGGCGTATACAACCGGCGGCATATTCTCGAGATCCTGGAACAGGAACGTGCCCGCGCCCTGCGAACCGGCCGTGGTTTCGGCGTCTGCCTGATGGACATCGATCATTTCAAGGAGATCAACGACCGTCACGGTCATCTGGCTGGTGACGAAATGCTGCGCGAGTTTGCCAATCGGGTCGCGGGCGAGATCCGCGAGCTGGACCGTATCGGCCGTGACGGCAAAGCGGAACATGAAACGTTTGGCCGCTATGGTGGCGAAGAATTCCTCCTGGTACTGCCGGAAACCGATGCGGAGGGCACGAGGATCTGTGGCGAAC
>DASUXE010000112.1:0-5151 GCA_036378075.1 Gammaproteobacteria bacterium | reverse complement strand
CCACTGCGAAACCTATAATAGCCACAAGATCGCGAGCCCCGACACCGTTCGGAGTATTGTGCAAGACATTATTGCGGACTTGAGGCAGTTGCCGACGGCGAATCAGGAGCAGCGAATACTGGAGTCGCTGCTTGCCGATATGACTCATGAGTGGCGTGCAATCTGGGCCATGCACGGAACCGAAGAGCAATCCTATCCTGCCTATGAAACATTGCTGGCTAATGTGTTGCAGACCAGCGCCAGGTCCTGCGCCAACCTGAAGCTGCCGAGCAACGGCATGCAGGTACAGCCGATCCTGCGGAATTATCTGGCTGCCTGCTTCAACCCTAATGCCGAAACGCTGGCACAACTGCCAATCCCGCGATTCGACAGACCCATTATCATCGTGGCAGCGCCGCGCAGCGGCAGCACCTTGTTGTTCGAGACACTCGCCAAACATGCCGAGGTATGGTCGCTGGGAAATGAAAGTCACGGGGAAATAGAGAACATTTCCGGACTTTCACCGCGTGACCGGAATTACAGTTCCAATGCGCTCGCCGCCGAGGACGCAACTCCCCACGTTCGCTCAGCGCTGAAACGTGTCTTTTCCGAGCGCCTGCGACAAGATGACCAAGTCGCCTACGCATTCCTCCCTGCCGAACGACGCCCGACTACGGTCCGGATGCTGGAGAAAACACCCAAAAATGCTCTGCGCATACCTTTTCTAAACGCGGTATTTCCGGATGCGCTGTTTATATATCTGCATCGCAGGCCGGAAACCAACCTTGCGAGCATGATCGAAGCCTGGAAATCTGGAAAATTTGTTACCTACAGGGATCTACCGGAATGGCGGGGTCTGCCATGGTCACTGTTACTTACCCCGGACTGGCGCAACCTGCCTCAAGACGACCTTGCCGCAATCGCGGCAAGCCAATGGCAACACGCAAACGACGCCATCGTGCGTGACCTGTCCGTTATGCCCATCAACCGTTGGCGCACACTCAAATACGAAGATCTGATTCAGTCCCCAGCTGAAACCTTGACCCGTTTATGGGAATTTTGCGGGCTACAGCACGATGACGGCTTGAGCTCAAAATTTGCGCAGGGCCTGCCGTTGTCACGCTATACTCTGTCGGCACCGTCTGATGAGAAATGGCAACGCTATGCTCCCGATATCAAGCGTGTGATGCCTGCCCTAAAACCCACAATAACACGCATAACCGAGCTGGGTAATTGCCTGTGAGCACATCAATAAATCCATCTATAGAATCCCTGCATCGGCAAGCTACCGCAGCCTATGCAAGCGGCCATCCGGAGCTCGCGGAGGGCCTCGCGCGCCGTCTGATCCAACTCGACGAATCTCATGCCGATGCCTATTATCTTATCGGAGCAATTCGGCTGGATGCGGGCAATCCGGCGTCCGCGCTTCCACTACTGGAAACAGCCGCGCGCCTCAACCCCGAGCACCTTGGTATCCAATTCGCGATGGGCAATGCATATTTCGCACTTGGCCATTGGAGTGACGCCGTACACTGCTATGATTTACTGCGGCAGGCCGGCAGAACTGAAAATAATCTATTACTCAATCTTGGAATTGCGCTCCATAAAATTCGACAAAATGGAGTGGCTCTAGAAATTTTCCGTCGGGCGATAGACATTCATCCATCGGATCCCGCACTCTGGAATGCATATGGCGATGTTCTGAACAAGGAAAACGATGCCGTCACTTCGATCATGGCTCATGAACGCGCCGTCGCGTTGATGCCCGATAACCCTGATTACGTCGCCAATCTGGCTCTGATGTACGAGACATCGAATCGTATGGAGGATGCGGAACGTGTCGCGACTGCCATGCTTAAGCAGCATCCACAGCACGAATTGCTGCTTCTCATTTGTGCGCGGTGCGCTCGCCGTAAAAAGGATTTCAGGCAAGCACTGGCACTGCTCGAACGGATACCAGGGAATGCAAACCTGAAATTCAAGCGTGCCAGTCTGTTCGAGGCAGGCCGCCTTCACGATCATCTCAAGGAAACCGAGCAGGCTTACGAATGTTTCCTTGAAGGTAACCGATTAACCCTGGAAGTATGGCCAAGCCATCGGGCAGAAGCGGCGAAATTTCCGGCAAACTGGAAAACGATCCATGCCTACGTTACAAGTCGCTCCTCGGTGAATTGGCCAACCTTTGCTGCCGAGACCATGCGGCCAAAACACGCATTCTTGCTTGGTTTCATGCGCTCCGGGACGACGCTCATGGACACGATTCTTGAGACAGATTCCCGGATCACGGTACTGGAAGAGGAACAGCCGATTCATATGGTAATCCGGGCGGCAGAGGCTCTGCCTGGCGGATACCCGGCATGTCTGGAACACCTGACCATCCGGCAGGTGGAAGACCTGCGGCAACTGTACTGGCAGGAAGTCACGGCCCTGACAGGGGATCTGCTCCCCGACCAGATCGTACTCGACAAGCAACCGGTGCTCGCACCGCACCTCGGGCTAGTAAAGACGCTATTCCCCACAGCGAACTTCATCTTCGCCTTGCGCCATCCTTGCGATGTAGTGTTGAGCAGTTTCATGCAGCCATTCGGGCACAATCCGTTTCATGCCAACTTCGTCACCCTGGAACAGAGTGCCTCTGTATACGCCATGGTTATGGATCTATGGCTGGCATATAACACGCATTTTGAGCTCAAGGTGCACACCCTGCGCTATGAAGAACTCATCAACAACAAGCAACAGGCGCTTACTGAAGTATTTGGCTTTCTGGGAATCGAAGATGCGGATACAGACATTGATCATGTAACTCACGCCAAGCAACGGGGACGTATCTATACACCGAGCTATCATCAGGTTGTGCAGCCGCTCTATACCGATTCCATGGAACGCTGGCGCCGCTACCGGCCCTATTTCGAAGGAGTACTGCCCGTTCTGCGTCCTTATGCTGAGCAGTTCGGTTACACCCTCTGATATCCGAACCGGGCAACTATTGAGGCATTGAACCGGCGCCCGCTTCGAGCAGTTATACCGCTCCCTGGACTAGCGTTTCAGTTATCATTCAACCCGGTGATTTACCGGCAGATCGGACAACGTCATGCTGATACCTGGATTTGAAATCAATACAGCATTTCCTTCCCCCATTCTGAGCACGTCATTGCCCAATCCGGCGGAGCTGAACACCGCATTAAAAAAATTGTTTCTGGCCTGGGAACAGGACAGAAACAGGCCGCGAAGTTCCGTACCGACTCCGGTAATCAAGGTCGGCGTGTATGAGAGCGACTTTTCACTGTTCAGTTCCGAAGAAACGGTTATCCAGCGGCTTGCACACTACTGCCTGAACGCAATCGGGCATGTGGTATCGCGCATGAATGGCTATTCGAATGAAGAAATGGGAGCGCTCAGAATCTATCATCACAGCTGGTACCATCTGACCCGTCACGGTGGCTATACTGCCCAACACAATCATCCCATGGCATCCTGGTCAGGCGTGTATTGTGTTGACCCGGGCGATGTCGTCCCCGACAAACCTAATAATGGAAGCCTCCGATTTCTCGACAGTCGCACTACCGCCGGGATGTATCTGGATCCCGGCAACAGCCACTGGACTGGCCCCTTCGGGTTCGGTGAACTTGCCTATAATTTGCAGGCGGGGCAGCTGGTACTGTTCCCTTCCTACCTCATGCACGAAGTTGCGCCATATTACGGTGAGCGGGAACGTATTACCGTCGCATTCAACGCCTGGCTGCGAACTGCCGGCTCCAGCGTAGACGAACCCGCCCTCAAGCTGCGCTGAACAGTGTGTTAATCGTCCGCCATTAATTTCCGTGGTCAACAAGATCACTTCATTTCATTCCGGTGCCTCGCAAGATTCGGCCCCAGCCCGGTGACCGGAATATGTTTTCCTTCTGCACCGGCCCGGATTCACCAAATCATCCACAAAAAAAGCGGCCCCTTTCGGGGCCGCTGAAGTTTCTGTAAACGCTTTCTTTAGAATTTGACCGATACGCGACCGTAGAAGAAACGGCCCGGAACGATCGGGTACAGCGCAGGCAGATACGTGTTGGCGAACGCCGAATTGGGTGCCGCCGGGGGCGCCTTATCAAACAGATTGCGGATACCGAAGGAGAAATCGGTATTCCAGCTCTCCACGTGATAAGCCACCTGCACGTTGTGCGTGAACCAGTTGCCTAGATGATTCTTAGAATCTGGGTAGGTGTTCTTACCTTTAACCACCTTTACCGGACCCAGATCCGAACATTCGCCTAGTGCGATGCTGGTATTGCTGCAACCCTGCTCGTACAGCGAGTGCACGTACTTGATATCCCAGTTCGCCGACCAGTCACCGTAGTTCCAGTTCAACGCGATGGTAGCCTTCTGCCGCGGGAATCCACCAAAGCTAGTTGTAAGTCCAAGCTCGTTGGTGACCGATTTATCGGCACTGGTGAACTGATACTCACGCAGGAAGGTCCAATCGAGGCCCAACTTGAAGTCACCGACCGAGGTGGACGGCAGCTTGTAGTGGGTAGACACGTCGATACCGGCAGTATCCAACTGACCATTGTTCACGTTGGTGTTCATGATCTTGGTGATGATGCCGCTATTAACGGTAATGAACTTGCAGTATCCCGGTTGGGTCTGGAAGTAGCAACCATTAAGGATATTCTGCGCTCCGATGGCACCAATTTCGTTATACAACGAAATCTTGTAATAATCGGCGCTGAAATCGAAGCCCGGCAGGAAACCCGGATTCCACACGAAGCCGAGGGTCTTCGAGACCGCCTTCTCCGGAGTCAAATTCGGGTTACCACCACCGATTGCCATAATCTGGGCGTTCGGCTGGTTCTTGTGCTGCGAACCGCATCCCGGAGGCAACGGGGCCCCAGGCTGCAGACCGCCGTATCCACCCGCGCACGGATCCTTCGCCGCCGGATAGTTACTGCTGTTGCCGAAGTAGAGATCACTGATGCTCGGCGTACGGAAGCCCTGCGACCAGGACGCACGCAGCAGCAGGCTGTCCATCGGCTGATACTTGATTGCCCAGCGAGCCGTATCGGCACTGGCGGTGTTCTCCACCAGCGATGCCGGCGTACCCGGGGTACCGCCGCTCCAGTTGAAGCTGGAGTGACGATCGGCCAAGTCAACACTGAGGCTCTTGGCAAATGCCATATCCGCAAG
>DASUXE010000111.1:0-3500 GCA_036378075.1 Gammaproteobacteria bacterium | reverse complement strand
GAATTCGCTGATGCAAGGGACTGCTGCGGGGAAAATGCGCCAGCAGAAATTCCATCTGGTCGGCAAGTATGCGGCGGCCTTTCAGGAAAATGTATTCGGCGTGATTGGGCGTGAACGGCACCGCCAGCAATTGCATGCCGGCGCCTTCCGGCGTCCGCCCCGCTTTGTGATTGTTGCAGCGCTTGCAGGCTGCCACCACGTTCATCCAGGTGTCGGCACCGCCGTGACTCAGCGGCGTGATGTGGTCGCGTGACAGATCCACGCTGGAAAATTTCTGTCCGCAATACATGCACAGGTGTCCGTCGCGCTTGAACAGTGTGTGATTGTTCAATGGAGGAACATAATGTTCACGGGCCTTGGCAAGCGCGTGGTTATTGCCGTAGGTCGCAATAATGGAATTGACTTCGATGATACTGCGCTGACCGGTCTTGGCGCAGATTCCGCCGTGCACGCTATAAATCAGCGTGCCGCAACCGTACGCCACCTGCTCGAGATGGTACAGCCTGACTGCATCCTGGTAGTCGATCCACTCCAGCGGCATGCCGGCCGCATCGGTGCGAAGGACTTCCTGTGACAGATCGTACACCGGAGACTCCTGACGCCTTGAAACTGGCATAGTTATTGCAGAAATTTCCCTAAAACGCAAACTTCAACCCCGCCTGGAACGTCTCCACCGAACCGTGCACCGGTGGCAAAAATACCGGTCTGCGCCTACACTGCTGGCGGTCCAGATTCAGCCTTTCGTGCCAGCCAAAAACCGGAAAAAACATGGCCATTACACTTTTCGTACCCAAGGAACAGGCCCCTGGCGAACGCCGCCTGGCGCTGTCTCCTCCGGTCGCCGTCAAACTGCGGGCGCTCGGCGCAGAGCTGCTGCTCGAAACCGGTGCCGGCCTGAACGCCGGGTTCCCCGACGATGCCTTTGCCAACGTCAAGCCGGTTTCTGCTGCCGAAGGCGCCAGTGCCGCGGACGTGGTATTCAAGGTGCAAGCACCGGCAGCCGCCAATGTCTCGAACATGAAACCCGGTTCGCTGCTGATCGGCCTGCTCAATCCGCACCGCAACACGGATGTTGTACAGGCCCTGCGTGACCGGCGCGTGACAAGTTTTGCCATGGAACTGGTGCCGCGCATCTCCCGCGCCCAGTCCATGGACGCCCTGTCATCGCAAGCCGCCGCCGCCGGTTACAAAGCCGCATTGATTGCAGCAGAAAAACTCGCACGCTTTTTTCCCATGCTGACCACGGCAGCTGGCACCATCCGTCCCGCCAAAGTGCTGGTAGTCGGCGCTGGTGTGGCGGGCTTGCAGGCAATCGCCACCGTACGGCGTCTTGGCGCCATGGTGGAAGGTTACGACGTCCGTGCAGCGGCACGCGAACAGGTTGAATCGCTGGGTGCAAAATTCGTAGATACCGGGGTATCCGCCGAAGGCAGCGGCGGTTACGCACGTGAACTCACCGCCGAGGAAAAACAGCAGCAACAGACGGTACTGGCAAAGCACGTGGCGCAGGCAGACGCCGTGATAACCACGGCGGCCATTCCCGGTCGCGCCGCGCCGCGCATCCTGAGCAAAGTCATGGTCGAAGCGATGAAGCCCGGTGCCGTGATTGTCGATCTGGCCGCGGAATCTGGCGGTAACTGCGAACTCACCAGACCCGGAGAAGACGTGTTGCATGGCCATGTCACGATAAGCGGCCCGCTCAATCTGCCCAGCATGCTCGCAGAACATGCCAGTGACATGTATGCACGCAATCTGCTGAACTTCTTCGCGCCCCTGGTGAAAGACGGTGCGATCAGCATTGACTGGAACGATGAAGTCTATGCCAAAAGCGTGCTGACTCATGACGGTGAGATCAGACACGAGCCGACAAAGAAACTGATCGAGGGAGCATAAACAATGATCACGGGTTTTATCGCCCTCTACATATTCATGCTGGCTGCCTTCACCGGCTACGAAGTGATTTCCCGGGTACCGGTGATTCTGCACACCCCGCTGATGTCCGGTTCCAATTTCGTGCATGGCATTGTGCTGGTGGGCGCGATGGTGGCACTGGGTGCGGCACACACTCCGCTGGAACAGATTATCGGCTTCACCGGCGTATTGCTGGCCGCCGGTAATGCCGTTGGCGGTTACGTGGTGACTGAACGCATGCTGGAAATGTTCAAGACCAGCGGCAGGAAACAAGGCGGCAACGCATGAATACGCTGCTGTCCCCGGCCCTGGTCGACGATCTGATTCAGGCAGCCTATTTTCTCGCCGCGCTGCTGTTCATCATCGGACTCAAGCGCATGAGTTCACCCAAGGGTGCGCGTGGCGGCATCGTCTGGGCTGGACTCGGCATGCTGATCGCCACACTGATCACCTTCCTGTGGCCGCAGATGCACAATTTCGGGCTGATTCTCGCGGCCATTCTGATCGGCGGCATCGCCGCGTGGTGGAGCGGCAAGCGCGTTGCAATGACGGCGATGCCGCAGATGGTGGCACTGTACAACGGCATGGGTGGCGGTGCCGCGGCGGCTATTGCTGCACAGGAACTGTTGCATACCGGCTCGCTGGACCCTGCGGCACGCACGCTGGCGGCGGCCGGAGCGCTGATCGGCGCAGTCTCGTTCAGCGGCAGCCTGATCGCATTCGCCAAGCTGCAGGGCTGGCTGCAAAAGTCGCTCCGCTTCCGCGGTCAGCAGATTGTGAACCTGCTGGTATTCCTGCTGGCGCTGACTCAGGGGCTGTTGCTGGCCTTCGGCTACAGCGACGGCATCGGCAATGTGACCGCGTTTTTCGTGCTCGCGCTGCTGTTCGGCGTACTCATGACCGTACCGATCGGCGGCGCGGACATGCCGGTAGTAATCTCACTGTACAACGCTTTCACCGGTCTGGCAGTCGGCTTCGAGGGTTTCGTGCTGCAGAATCCCGCCATGATCATCGCCGGTACGGTGGTCGGTTCAGCCGGCACCTTGCTGACGCAGTTGATGGCCAAAGCCATGAACCGCTCCATCGCCAACGTGTTGTTCAGCAACTTTGGCGAGACTGCGAGCGGCAGCACGGAAGGTGTTACCGGCAGCCTGAAGCCCATCGATGCCGCCGACGCCGGTGTGATGATGGCGTATGGCAGCAAGGTGATCGTGGTTCCGGGTTACGGCATGGCCGTGGCACAGGCTCAGCACAAGGTCTGGGAACTGGCGCAGTTATTGCAGAATCGCGGCGTGACGGTGAAATTCGCCATCCATCCGGTTGCAGGTCGCATGCCGGGACACATGAATGTGCTGCTGGCGGAAGCCGGTGTGCCGTACGACTTGATCGCCGACCTCGATGAAATCAATCCGGAATTTCCGACAGCGGATGTTGCTCTCGTCATCGGCGCCAACGACGTGGTCAATCCCGATGCACGCAATCGCCAGGACAGTCCGATCTACGGCATGCCGATCCTCAATGCCGACAAGGCCAGGAACGTGATCGTGATCAAACGCGGCCAGGGCCGCGGCTTCTCCGGTATCGAGAAT
>DASUXE010000110.1:0-4251 GCA_036378075.1 Gammaproteobacteria bacterium | reverse complement strand
GATGGTGACGATATTGGGATGATTCAGCCGCCCGGCAGTTTCCGCTTCGCGGAAGAAGCGCTGTTTCACCTCTTCAAGTTCGTCGGCTTCGAATTCCTGCGACAGAGCCATGGTCTTGATCGCAACCACGCGGTTGATCTTGGGATCACGCCCCAGGTACACGACGCCCATCGCACCCTTGCCGAGTTCTTTCTCGACCTGGTAGCGGCCAAGCATGGGTTTCTGCACGCCTTCGCCACTCATGATCAGGGTGCCGGCAGCGGTGTTGCCGCTGCCACCCAGAATGACAGTGCCCTCAAGCTGTTTGGAGCGCTGCAGGCGTTCGGCCACGTCACGGAACTTGGGGTTGTAATCATGGATGTAGTGATAGACAGAGCCGGCCTTGTTGAACTGACGCTTGCGTTCGTAGTCCAGCGCCAGGTTATAAAGCAGGTCGGCAATCGAATCGTCCATCGGGCATTTGCGGAATTTGTCGAACGCCATGTCCAGTTGGCCCTGGCCCTGGAATGCCAGGCCCAGCATTTTGCTGCTCTCGGCACTGTCCGCCTCGGTGCGAACCAGCAGGCGGCTGGTGAGGCCTGACAACTTCACGGTCATGATCAGATGTCCGGTGACCAGCAACAGCGCCGGAATCATCAGCGTGATCCACAGGTGCCGGCTTTCCAGCAGGCTGAACTCAATCGCCAGCAACACGATCAGCAAACCCAGGCTGATCAGCGCGGCGAGTCCGGGTTTGAGTCGCGGCAGCAGGAAGGCGATATAGACAATCATCAAAAGCAGTACCGCCAAGGTGACGTAGTTGGTCCATTGCGGCTGAGTAAAGAAGTTCTGCTGCAGGATGCTCGACACCACGTTGGCGAGGACCAGTACCGGCGCCATACCGGAGGAGGTGGGTGTCGGAAAACGATCGCCGAGACCGGTCGCGGTTGCACCGATCAAGACAATCTTGTCCTGGAATGCATTCGGCGGAATCTTGCCGAACTTGACGTCTGCAAAGGAATAAACCGGGAACGGAGGGTTGCTGTCGGTGCCGCTGTAATAGAAATTCCGCATGCGCAGATCAGGCGTGGTGCCGATGTACAGACCGCCGACCTTGACGCCCTGGTCGGGCATGACATGCACATCGTCAGGGCGGAGATTGAGATATTTCATTGCCACCGACAGCGCCACGGACGGGTAATAGGCGTCGTAGTAGCGCAATACCAGCGGTTCCGCCCGCAGTGCGCCGTCGGGATCAGCGGTATCGTTCAGAAATCCGATCATGGACGCGGCTTTGGCGAACTGTGCCACCGGCATGCTCATGGCGGTCGTCGGTAATGGCTGTCCTTGGTCCCCGGGGGTGGAGATGATCGGCCCCAGGGCATTCTTGAGAATGTAATCAGGAGTGGTTTCGTTGGGGCGGCCGAGCGGCTCGCCCAAGGTGAATACCATCGGTATCACCACGTCACCTGCGGACTTGATGCTGTCGGCCAGTTTGGCATCCACGTCCAGCGTGCTTTCGGCATCCTGCATTTTCTGCCGCAGCGTCAACAATGCCTGCTTCACCGGCGCCGGAACCTTGGGCGTGTCTCCCGCGGTCGGCAACACGGCGTCAGGTGGACAATCGCTGCCGGCCGAGGCTGGCGCGGCGGCGCTGCCCGCTGCGGGTGCAAATGGCGCAGCGGCACCGAGCAATGAACAGTGATCGTAAAAATCGATCATGCCGCGGATGTAAACGCTGCCCAGGTCCAGCTGTTCTTCCGAGAGCAGCACGGTGGTAGCGATCACGCGGGCGTGATCCTGATGCAGTCGGTTGATCAGATCGGCGTGGTAGTCGCGCGGCCACGGCCAGCGACCGAGCTGTTTGATGCTGGCGTCGTCAATTGCCACCACCGCAATCTGATTGCTGGGCGTACCGTTGGCCATGCTGACGCCGAGGTCATACGCGGCCGTTTCCAGTCGCCCAAACGCGTTAGGCAAAACGACATAAGCAATCAGCAGAAACACCAGTCCGTAGGACAACCCCGTGAACCAATGGGTGCTCCAGACGCTGCGCTTCACCCAGTATCCCCCACAGTTATGCGAATTTATTAAGGGTAGACCATAGTACCTTGAATTTTCATCAAAACGGAAGCTAAACCCGGGCCCGCGTTGAGCGGCTGGCGGGAATTCGCGTGCTACCATTTCGACCCCATAAGGATGGCTGGATGTCGTCCGGTGCGTTATTCGGCAGAGAATTCCCATGAACAAGATCAGAACCGTCTATGTCTGCGACGCGTGCGGCGGTCGCACCCTGCAATGGGCCGGCCAATGCCCCGAGTGCGGGGGCTGGAATACGCTGGTGGAGGCATCTGCACCGGCCCGGTCATCAAAAGCCCCGGTTCGGGGTGGTTATGCCGGCGACACGGCGGTGCGAGTCCTGTCCGAGGTCGAGGGGCAGACACAACCGCGGCTCGCCAGTGGTTTGCCGGAGCTGGACCGGGTCCTCGGCGGCGGGCTGGTAGCCGGATCCGTGACCCTGATTGGCGGCGATCCCGGGATCGGTAAATCCACGTTGTTGCTGCAATCCGCCGCCAGCCTCGCAATCACCAAGTCGGTGTTGTATGTCACCGGCGAGGAGTCGCTGGAGCAGGTCGGGCTGCGGGCGCGACGCTTGGGAGTCGCGGCCCAGCCCCTGCAGCTTGCCGCTGAAACCGGGGTCGAACGGTTGCTCGATACCGCGACCCGGGCCCGGCCGGCAGTGCTGGTCGTGGATTCCATTCAGACCATGTTCACCGAAACGCTGCAGTCGGCACCGGGTTCGGTGGCCCAGCTTCGCGAATCCACCGCCATGCTAGTGCGGTTCGCCAAGCAAAGCGGCACCGCCGTGTTGCTGGTCGGACATGTTACCAAGGAAGGCGCAATTGCAGGTCCGCGGGTGTTGGAGCACATGGTAGACACCGTGTTGTATTTCGAGAATGACGCGGGCAGCCGCTACCGGGTGATCCGTGCGGTAAAAAATCGTTTCGGCGCAGCTAACGAACTTGGGGTTTTCGCGATGACCGAAGACGGCCTAAGGGAGGTGAAAAATCCCTCGGCAATATTCCTGTCACGCCATGCCGAAGCGGTCAGCGGCAGCGCGGTTACCGTGATTCGTGAAGGCAGCCGGCCCATGCTGATCGAAGTGCAGGCGCTGGTGGATGATAGCCAGTTGGCAAATCCGCGCCGGGTCGCGGTCGGGCTCGATGCCAATCGCCTGTCGATGCTGCTGGCGGTGATGCACCGGCATTCCGGTATCGCCATGGCCGGCCAGGACGTGTTTGTGAATGTGGTGGGTGGTCTGCGGGTCAGCGAAACGTCTGCAGATCTGCCGGTATTGCTGGCCGCACTATCGAGCTTCAAGGATCGTCCGTTGCCCAACGATCTGATCATGTTTGGCGAAGTCGGCCTCGCCGGTGAAATTCGTCCGGTCTATAACGGCGAGGAACGTCTGCGTGAGGCGGCCAAGCATGGTTTCAAACGCGCGATTGTGCCGAAAGGTAACGCACCACGGAAAGGAAGCGTGGAAGGGATCGAGGTGATTCAGGTCAGTCGTTTGTCGGAAGCCGTCAACTCAATTTGATCCGGATCCGGTCGCCGCTTTCGAGCTGGCACCGGATGAAAGCGGCGCGGCGTGCAATCATTTCTTGTCGGCAGCAGGACTGACCGGTGCGGATTGGATGCGCACGGTTTTCACGCCGCTGCCGGTGGTCTGCACGATTTCCACCGGATGCCCTGCGAGCTTGAGACTGGTGCCCGGCTGCGGGATGGTTTCAAGGTATTCCAGTATCAATCCATTGAGCGTGCGCGGTCCGTCGGTCGGCAGCTGCCAGTTCATGGCCCGATTCAAGGTGCGGACGTTCACGCTGCCGTTCACCAGGAAGCTGCCGCTTTCTTCTTTATATATGTCGCGATGCTGCGCTGCCGGATCGCTGGTGAACTCGCCGACAATCTCTTCCAGGATGTCCTCCAGCGTGACCAGCCCCAGAATGTCCCCGTATTCGTCCACTACCAGGCCGATGCGGCGTTTGGCGGTCTGGAAGTTGATCAGTTGCTGCTGCAGCGAGGTGCTTTCCGGTACGAAGTAAGGTTCCCGCAATATCGAGCGCAGCAACTCGGGCGTCGGGTCTTCGTGTGTCACCAGATGCAGCAGGTGGCGTGCGTGCAGGAAGCCGATTACGTGATCGATGCTGTCCTCGTATACCGGGAGTCGCGTGTGCTGACTGGTGCGCAACTGCGACATGATTTCATCCA
>DASUXE010000109.1:0-3365 GCA_036378075.1 Gammaproteobacteria bacterium | reverse complement strand
AGCAAAGACCCTGACACCATCCCAGCCACACCAGCTCAAGCACGGCATACGCAAGCACTGGCCAGAAGCCGTGCAGCGCAAACCACAACCCCAGCGTGAGGGTCACTACCGCGAGACTGCCGTAGAAGAGCCACAGGCCCGTCTTGGACAGCGAACGGTTCGGAACCATCACGATGCGCTGGGAAGCCGCATCGGGTTCGATTGCCAGCATTGTTGCAACCACTCCGCGGCAGGCGCCGCTACGCGCTCTATCGGGGCACCCGGTTGCGCTGAAACAGCAGCCTCGCCCCGGTAAAAACCGGCGGAAAACCGGCGTGTATGCTACTGCATGACCCCCATCCGCGCAACGGAGCAGCCCACTCAAAGCGCGCGCATTGCCGGGGTTCGGCAGGTTTCATGCCCTTGAAACGCACCGGAATTCAGTCCAGCACCGCACGCACCGCCGCCGCGAGTTCAGCGCTCGAATCCGCTCCCGGCGCCGTTGCAAGATAGGGAATCTCGCCAAGCAGAGGCACTGTCAACCGGTTGCGCAGCGCGGCCATGTTCTCCTTCATCCGCGGAAAATCGGCTTCGATGTGATTGGCAATCCAGCCGGCCAGTCGCAGCCCGTCGTCGCGTATCGCCCGCGCCGTGAGCAAGGCATGATTCAGACACCCCAGCCGCATACCCACCACCATGATCACCGGCAAGCCCAGCCTGCGCGCGAGATCCGGAAGGCCCAACTCGTCACCCAGCGGCACCATCCAGCCGCCGACCCCCTCGACGACCACGACATCGGCATGTCCGGTCAATTGTGCATAGGCATCGAGCAGAGTCTCAAGCTCGATGCGTACGCCTGCTTCGGCAGCCGCGATATGCGGAGCGATCGGCGGCTCGAAGACATACGGATTTACCCATTCATAAGGCAAGGCGACGCTTGCGCTCCGCTGCAAGGCCAGCGCATCGTCATTGCGCAAACCATCGGGGGTGCGAGATGCGCCGCTCGCCACCGGTTTCATGCCGATGCTGCGTAATCCCGCCTCGGCAAATCCGCGCAACAATGCGCAACTTGTCCAGGTCTTGCCGATTCCGGTATCGGTACCGGTAATGAATACCCCGCGCATCAGCCGGAACTCCTTTCGCGACGTTTGATACTGCTGCGCAAACGTTCGACGGACACGCCGCCGCTGCGATCTGCATAGGCCGCGTCGACGCGTGCGGCAGGTGTCCAGGCCGTTCCGTAGACCACTTCATAGGTGGCCGGCAAACGCCCGTCGCGGCGGGCACGCTCGTACGCCGCCGACAGTTTTCGCATGCGCTCGCGCCCGGTCAGATTTCGCGCCCGGCCTTCGGTCACGTTATGCGCACCGATCCGTTTCAGATCGCGCATCAGGCCGAATACATCCTCGTAAGTCAGGGTAAGGTGCTCGACATCCATCACCGGTTCGACGAAGCCCGCGCGGATCAGCGCATCCCCGATGTCGTGCATGTCAACGAAACCGTTCACGTGGGTAGCACCGTCCACCTCGCTCCAGGCGGCACGCAACTCCTTGAGGGTATCGGGGCCGAGAGTGCTGAACAGCAGCAGTCCCCGCGCCGCGGTCACCCGCCGCAGCTCGCGCAACGATGCATCAAGATCGTCACACCACTGCAGCATCAGGTTGGAAAACACCAGTTCGAAACCGGCGTCAGCGAACGGCAAACCGGCGGCATCGGCACAAACCAGCGCCGGCCGCCGGAACCAGAAACGGCGCCGGACTTCACGCAGCATGGCCGGTGCGAAATCCGCCGCCACCACCCGCGCGCCCGGATAGTGACGCATCAGTTCGCGCGTCGCGCGCCCGGTCCCGCAACCGATATCCAGAATTCGCGCCGGTGTCAGCGTGGTGAGGTCGAGGCGTTCCATGAGCCGCGCCCCCACTTCATGCTGCAATACCGCCGCCGCGTCGTACGTGTGCGCGGCACGATCGAAGGCGTTGCGTACCTGGTGCCGGTTCAGCCGGAAAGCATCGGATTCAGTTGGCATGATCATGACTCTGATTCGAATTCGAAACCGCTGTCTGCACGAAACCATTCAGCATGCGCAGGAAGTCAGCCGGATGTGAGATAAAAGGTGCATGGGCGGTGCGCGGAAAGCAGCTGAATTCAGCGCCGGGAATCCGGCTGGCGATGAACTGGCCGGCCAGCGCGGGCGTCAACCGGTCGTAGGCGCCCGACATTACCAGGGTCGGAACATTTATCCGATGCAGCTCACCACGCAGGTCGCTGTCGCGCAGGATATCCAGCGCCACTGACAGGCTGACGGTGTCCGGTGCACCCCGGGCACGCACGCTGTCGCGCAATACCGGCAAGGTGTCACGCGCACGTTCGTCGCCCAGCACTTGCAAACCGAGAAACCGCCGCACGGTCCCGGCAAAATCACCCGCCAGTTCTGCAGCGAACGCTTCCAGCTGGTGCGGCGGCATGGCGTGCGGCCAATCCGGCGCCATGACAAAGCGCGGCGTGACATTGCTCAGAACCAGGGCGCGCACGCGCGCCGCAGCCTGGATCGCGATCTGCATGCAGATCAACCCGCCCAGTGACCAGCCCAGCCAGACCGCGGACATTGGTGTCACTTGCAGCACCTGTTGCGCCACGGCTTCGAGGGTTGACGGCATGGGTACATCGCGGCTGGCACCGTGCCCGGGTAAATCCACGCAACTGACGCGATAGTGCTGCCGCAGCAACGGCAACACCGGTTGCCAGACGCCGCTGTTGACGCCCCAGCCGTGCACCAATACCAGGTCCGGCCCATTGCCCTGCGTTTCAATCTGCAAGCTCATGTGCCCGGTTCTCGCATTGCTTGCTGAAGCGCATCCAGCAAACGATCCACCTGTTGTTCGTGGTGGCCCGCCGTGAGCGTGATGCGCAAGCGCGCAGTCCCAGCCGGCACCGTCGGTGGCCGGATCGCGGCCACCAGCAGCCCGCGCGCGCGCAAACGTTCGGAGATATCCATCGCCTGCGCCGCATCTCCGACCAGTAATGGCTGGATCGGAGTCACGGACGGCATCAGCGGCAACCCCAGTTGCTGCGCGCCGGCGCGAAAACGCCGTATCAGTGTCTGCAATTTCTCACGTCGCCAGGATTCGGTCTGCACCAGCCGCAGCGCCGCACGCGCCGCCTCCGCCAGCACCGGCGGCGACGCAGTTGTGTATATATAGGTACGCGCACGCTGTATCAGCGTCTCGATCAGAATCTCGCTGCCGGCCACAAAAGCGCCAAAACTGCCAAGCGCCTTGCCGAGCGTTCCCATGAGGATCGGCACTTCACCGGGACCGAGCCGGTATTGCTCCAGACTGCCACGCCCGCTCGCGCCGAGCACGCCGAAACCGTGTGCATCGTCGACC
>DASUXE010000108.1:0-2024 GCA_036378075.1 Gammaproteobacteria bacterium | reverse complement strand
ATCTGGAATTGCCTGTTCCAAAAACCATCACTGCAGCGGCAGCCACCAAGAGTATGACGAATCCCGATATCAGAATACGGCCTACCTTGATCTGCATTATTTTGTATAAATCGATCATGACATTGTCCATCAGGTTCTGATATTGGTTTTGCACGAGACGTGAAATTCAAATCATGAGCCGTCTTGATGACCTGAATGCGGATGTACAAAGAATTCAGCAAGAGCAGGTTGGGCTGACGAAGGAAGCCAAACGTTCTATCGATCCAGCCCAGGAAACTTCTTCAACCGGCTCAATAATTCCTTTCTCGTTTTGCACGCCAGCGTCGCATGTCCCAGCTTGCGGTTGGGACGTGCGTCCTTGCCGTAATCGTGATAGTGCGCGCCCGGTATTTTCAGTACGTCCGCCAGCCGCGGCATCTCACCGATGAAATTGACCATCGCTGAATACCCGACAGCTGATGTGTCGCCGAGCGGCAGGCCGAGAATGCCGCGCAGATGATTCTCGAACTGACTGGTAACGGCGCCTTCAATGGTCCAGTGACCGGAATTGTGCACGCGCGGCGCCGTCTCGTTGGCGATCAATTTGCCTTTGCGAACGAAGAACTCGATGGTCAGCACTCCGGCGTAATCGAAATGCTGCATGATGCGTTTGGCGTAGGTCTGCGCCTGACTCTGCAGTTTCCGGTCGGGATACGGCGCAATGGACAGGCGCAGAATGCCGTCGCGGTGCCGGTTTTCAGCGAGCGGGTAGAACACAGTATCGCCCTGCAAGTTGCGTACGCCGATGATCGAGACTTCACGTTCGAAGGCGATGAATTCTTCGAGGATCAACGGCACGCCTGCCAGCGCGTTGTAGGCGCTGCCGAGTTCCGCCGGACTGCGGATGAAACGCTGGCCACGGCCGTCGTAACCAAGCCGGCGGGTTTTGAGCACCGCCGGGTAACCGATCTTCTGAATCGCTTCTTCCAGTTCAGGCATGGATTCGATGGCGCGAAATGCCGGCGTGGGAATCCTGAGTTCGCGGAACAGGTTTTTTTCCGACAGGCGGTCCTGGCCTGCTGCCAGCGCCGACGGAGGCGGCAGGAACGGCTTGCCTTTGGGAATCCCGGCAAGCGCCCCGACCGGCACGTTTTCCACGTCGTATGTCAGGATGTCGCACTTGCCGGCGAGTTCGGTGATTTTTTTCGCGTCGCTGAATTCGCCGAGAATGATGTCACCAATCTGTCCGCCGGGCGCGTCCTTACTGTTGTCGAGGAAAATGAATTTCAAACCGAGTGGATAGCCGGACAGGGCCAGCATGCGACCCAGTTGTCCTGCTCCGACGATGCCGATTCTGGTTGCGACTGCTTGCGGGTTATTGCTGGATTGTTCTGGTTTCATTGTCGGTCTGTTCCAAAAACTGCACGCTCTTGTCCGGTTAAAGACACTCAATACCGAATTGCGGTGGACTGCTTATCTGGAAGGATCGGGTTGCTTCAGCACGGTTTCCGTCTGCTCGTGGCGGAATGCATCCAGCTTCTTGCGAATGTCCGGATATTTATTGCCGACGATCGCCGCGGCGAGGAGCGCCGCGTTGATCGCACCGGCTTTGCCGATGGCCAGCGTTCCGACCGGCACCCCGGCCGGCATTTGCGCAATCGAAAGCAGCGAGTCCATGCCTTTGAGCGCTTTGGATTCCACCGGCACACCCAGCACCGGCAGCGAGGTCTTGGCGGCAGTCATGCCCGGCAGGTGCGCAGCGCCACCGGCACCGGCGACGATGACTTCGATGCCTCGTCCGGCGGCCTTGTCGGCATATTCAAACAGGAGATCGGGCGTGCGATGTGCCGAGACTACCCGGGTCTCGTAGGGGATGCCCAGCTTTTCGAGCGTCTGGGCGGTGTGCTCCATGGTGTCCCAATCTGACTTGGAACCCATGATGACGCCAACTAGTGCCTTCATCTGTGCATTTTACCCCAAGCCGGGCGGCGAAGCAGTGTCAGCCGAGGCTCTGGATGTAGCGAAACAGCTCGCGGGCATGCCGT
>DASUXE010000107.1:0-2432 GCA_036378075.1 Gammaproteobacteria bacterium | reverse complement strand
CTCGCTGCCGGAGCAGGCCCTTCCCTCGCTTGCAGTGGGTGAGCATGTGGAAGTCAGTGTGGATGCCTACCCGGGTCACACATTCTCAGGCGTCATCAACGCCATCGATTCCAAGGTCGATCCCGACACGCACAATGTCAGAGTCCAGGCGTTGATCGATAATTCCCGGCGTATCCTGCGTGCCGGCATGTTCGCAAATGTGAAGGTGTTTGCCGGCAAGCCGGTATCAGTCGTCACCATTCCCAAAGCGGCGGTCAATTATTCGTTATACGGCGACTCCGTGTACGTCATCACTCAGGACAAGCCGGACAAGGATGCCAAGGACAATGACGGCAAGCCCACGCTCAAGGTCAAGGAAGTGTTCGTCAAGCTCGGCGAAGAACAGGGCGTGCGTGTCGCGGTGACGGAAGGTGTCAAAGCCGGTGACATGATCGTGACGTCCGGTCAGCAGAAACTCCATAGTGACATGGAAGTGGAAATCAACAACAGCGTAAATGCCGATCAGACCTCCGGAGCAGACCAGCAATGAAATTTACCGATCTGTTTATCCGCCGACCGGTCCTCGCGACGGTCGTCAGCCTGGTCATATTGTTACTGGGTCTGAAATCCATCAATACGCTGGAGTTGCGCCAGTATCCCAAGATCCAGACCAGCCAGATCACCATCAGCACCGCCTACCCGGGCGCCAGTGCCGACGTGATTCAGGGCTTCATCACCACGCCCATCCAGCAGGCCGTGGCCGGCGCTGAAGGCATCGACTACGTCACCTCGTCGAGCCAGCAGAGTGTCAGCACCGTCACCGTCTATCTGAAGCTCAACTACGATCCGCACAAGGCGCTGGTCGACATCATGTCCAAGGTGGACCAGGTCAAGAATGTGCTGCCGGCCGCGTCGCAGGCCCCGGTCATCCAGTCATCGGATGTGCGCGGCGCCGCGATCATGTACATCAGCTTCTACTCCAGGGAAATGAGCCAGGGCCAGGTCACTGACTATCTGACGCGCGTGGTGCAGCCCAAGCTGCAGACCCTCGAAGGCGTCGCCTCTGCGCAGATTCTCGGCGGGCAGCCGTTTGCGATGCGCATCTGGCTCGATCCCAAGAAGATGGCGGCACGCGGCGTCACCGCTACAGACGTGTCGGACGCTTTGCTGGCCAACAACTTCCTGGCTGCACCCGGCAGCACCAAGGGCTCAAGCGTTTCGATTGACATCTCGGCCAGTACCGATCTGCACGACGCCAAGGATTTCGGCGACATCGTGATTCGCAAACAGGGCGACAGCCTGGTCCGGATCAGGGATGTGGCGGACGTCGAACTCGGGGCCGAAAGCTACGATTCATCAGCCAGTTTCAACGGCGTCACCGCAGTCTACATGGCGATTTCGCCAACCCCGGATGCCAATCCGCTGGACACCGTCAAACTGGTACGTACCGCGATAGGCGAAGTGCAGAACCAGCTGCCGCCCGCACTCAACGTCAAGATTGCCTATGACGCGACCAAATTCATCAGCGGGTCCATTCACGAAGTCATCAAGACCATCGTGGAAGCTGCGCTGATCGTGATCGTGGTGATCTTCCTGTTCCTCGGCGCCTTGCGACCGGTATTCATTCCCGTCATTACCATTCCGCTGTCATTGGTGGGCGTGACATTCCTGATGCTGACGCTGGGTTACTCGCTCAACCTGCTGACCCTGCTGGCCATGGTATTGGCGATCGGTCTGGTGGTGGACGATGCCATCGTGGTGGTGGAAAACACCCACCGGCACATTGAGGAAGGCAAGACGCCATTCGAGGCCGCGATGATTTCGGCGCGCGAGATTGCCACCCCGGTGATTGCGATGACCATCACCCTGGCGGCCGTGTACGCGCCGATCGGCTTTTTGAGTGGCCTCACCGGCAATCTGTTCCGTGAATTCGCTTTCACGCTGGCCGGTGCCGTCGTCATCTCGGGCATCATCGCGTTGACGCTGTCGCCGATGATGTGTTCGCGCTTCCTGCAGCCGATGGGTAATGTCGGCAAGCTGGAACAGACGCTCAATGATCTTTTCGAGAAACTCAAGTCACGCTACGAACACCTGCTGCACCATGTGCTGGACTGGCGCCCGGTGACGGCGTTCATTGCAGTGGTCGTGCTGTTCATGTGCTTCGGCCTGTACGCCATCTCGGCCAAGGAACTGGCGCCGCTGGAAGACCAGGGATTCGTGTTCGTAACTGGTTTCGGCGAGCGCGACGTCACCCACGATACGATGGAGAAGTACACCAAACAGGTAAATGACATCTTCGCCAGCATTCCCGAGCGCGACGCCTACTTCCTGATCAACGGACTGGGATCGGTTAACAATTTCATCGGCGGCATGGTGCTCAAACCCTGGGACCAGCGCAAACGCTCCCAGTTCGAGGTGCAGCAGGAAATTCAACAGAAACTTGCCCACATCTC
>DASUXE010000106.1:0-5708 GCA_036378075.1 Gammaproteobacteria bacterium | reverse complement strand
GCCGTTTGACTACACGCTCTTCCAGTCCGCCAATCCACTTTATATCCTGCTGTTCGCCCCGTTCCTTGCGATGCTGTGGCCGTGGCTGGAGCGGCGAGGCAAGGATCCGTCCTCGCCGCGCAAGTTCGGCATCGGGCTGCTGCTGGTGGCCCTTAGCTACGGTGTGATGGCCTGGGCGATTCACACAACCGGTAACGACGCCAAAGTCGGTTGGGAAGTGCTGGCGCTGTGCTATCTGTTGCAGACTCTGGGCGAGCTGGCGCTCTCGCCGATCGGCTATGGCCTGGTCGGTCAGCTGGCGGCGGGAGATGAGGCATCGCTGGCGATGGGTGGCTGGTTCTTCGGCGTCGCGCTGGCCTATCAGCTGGCGGGCTGGATTGCCATCCAGACCACCCCGGGCGGAGCGAGCGGCAGCATCAGCGGCATCGCCAGCTATGCGCATGTCTACGGCAACCTGCTCTGGTCGGGACTGGCGGTGGCCGCGGTTTTCCTGCTGGCGGCGCCCTGGATCAGGAAGCTCATGCACGGCGTGCACTGAATCCGGCTGTGGTTTAGGCCGATTCCCGGCCGGGCGTTATAATGTTCGTTTACGAATTGAAATCCGTCGCAGTTAGGAGGAGAGGACATGAATGCCCAGCCCAATGTCGGCATGAAACCGGTGCAGTTCGAGAACCCGATGGGGGTCGACGGCTTCGAATTCGTTGAATTTTCCGCCCCGGACGCCAAGCTCCTGCATGATCTCTTCCCGCGTCTCGGTTTCACGCCGGTCGCGAAACACAAGCAGCGCAAGATCACCCTGTATCGCCAAGGCGACTGCAATTTCCTGGTGAATGAAGAGCCGAATTCGTTCGCGGCTGATTTTGCCGCCAAACACGGTCCCTGTGCCTGTGGCTTTGCGATCCGCTTCAGCAAGTCCGGCGACTACGTGCGCGAACAGGCGCTCAAGAAAGGCGGCGAAGCGATCGGCGACCTGGAGTCCACCAAGTCGGTCAATACACCGGTGATCAAGGGTATCGGCGGCAGCATGCTGTATCTGGTCGACAAGTATGGCGACAAGGGCGAAGTGTATTCGGACGAATTCGAATACCTGCAGGGCGTGGACAAACACCCGAAGGGTTTTGGTCTGACTTTCGTCGATCACCTGACCCACAACCTGTACTTCGGTAACATGGAAAAGTTCGCCAAGTTCTATGCTGACCTGTTCAACTTCCGCGAGATTCGTTACTTCGATATCAAGGGCGTGAAGACCGGCCTGATCTCGAA
Source organism: Gammaproteobacteria bacterium (assembly GCA_036378075.1). Lineage (GTDB taxonomy): Bacteria > Pseudomonadota > Gammaproteobacteria > Natronospirales > REEB76 > DASSKW01. The sequence goes on along the minus strand of DASUXE010000106.1, from coordinate 4,445 downwards.
AGCCATGACGGCGCCGGACGGCATGGTGCGCATCCCGCTGAATGAATCCAACGATCCAAAGAGCCAGATCAACGAATATCTGGACGAGTACAAGGGTGAGGGCATTCAGCACATCGCGCTGTTCACTGACAACATTTACACCACCGTGGAAGCCATGCGTGGCAAGAACGTCGAATTTCTGGATACGCCGGATGCGTACTTTGAAATGGTCGACGAGCGCATCCCGAACCACGGCGAAGACGTGCCGCGGCTGGCAAAGAACAAGATCCTGATCGACGCCGATCGCGAAACCAGGAAGCAGTTGTTGCTGCAGATCTTTACCCAGAACTGCATCGGCCCGGTGTTCTTCGAAATCATCCAGCGCAAAGGCAACCAGGGTTTCGGTGAAGGCAATTTCCAGGCGTTGTTTGAATCCATTGAGCGGGATCAAATCAAGCGCGGAGTGTTGTGACGGTATCTTTTCGCCCCTGGCGTCGTTGCCGCGGCATTTCTCGGTGCTCATTACCTGCTTTGGTAACTCCGCTCCTCGAAACGCCGCGCGCCTAGCCAGGAACGAAAATCTACTCGTCACAACCATCAGAAATCGACAATCTCGATGTATGGAGTGTTGAATGAGCCAGAAACTGAGCGCCATTGAACCCGGTTCGATGACCGTCCCGGCAGATACCAACGAGTATCAATCCGGTTTTGGCAACGAGTTTGCAAGCGAAGCGTTGCCGGGCGTCTTGCCAATCGGTCAGAATTCGCCGCAGAAAGTGCCGTATGGCCTGTATGCCGAGCAGCTTTCCGGCACGGCATTCACCGCGCCGCGCCATCAGAACCGCCGCAGCTGGCTGTACCGCATCCGTCCTGCTGCGGTGCACAAACCGTTCAAGGCGCTCCCTGAAGGGCATTTTCACAATCGTTTCGATGAAGTGCCGGCTACCCCCAACCAGTTGCGCTGGGGTCCGTTTGAGATTCCGGCGCAGCCGACCGATTTCATCAACGGACTCACGACCATGGCCGGTAACGGCAGTGCTGCTTCCCAGGCCGGTATCGGCATTCACCTCTACGCCGCCAACCGCTCCATGCAGAAACGGTTTTTCTACGATGCGGATGGTGAACTGCTGATCGTGCCGCAGCAGGGCAGGTTGCGTATTGCTACGGAACTGGGTGTCTTGCAGACGAGTCCGCTGGAGATTGCTGTGATTCCGCGCGGTGTCCGTTTCCGGGTCGAACTGCTCGACGATACTGCGCGCGGCTATGTAGCAGAGAACTTTGGTTCGCCGCTGCGTTTACCGGAGCTGGGACCGATCGGTTCCAATTCGCTCGCCAATGCGCGGGACTTTCTGTATCCGGTTGCGGCCTACGAAGACGTCGAAGGTGAGTGTGAACTGGTCGCCAAGTTTCAGGGTCGCCTGTGGTCCGCTGAAATGGATCATTCGCCGTTGGACGTGGTCGGCTGGCATGGCAATTATGCGCCATACAAATACGATCTCACCCGCTTCAATACCATCGGTTCGATCAGCTACGATCACCCGGATCCCTCCATCTTTACCGTGCTGACTTCCGCCAGCGACACGCCCGGTACCGCCAACATGGATTTCGTGATTTTTCCGCCGCGCTGGCTGGTGGCGGAAAATACTTTCCGTCCGCCCTGGTTTCACCGCAACATCGCTTCGGAGTTCATGGGCCTGATCAAGGGCATATATGACGCCAAAGAAGGTGGCAAGAACGGCGGTTTCGTGCCGGGTGGCGCCTCGCTGCACAACTGTATGAGCGGACACGGTCCCGATGCCGCCAGCTACGAAAAAGCGGCCGCGATCGACACCTCCAAGCCGCAACATGTCACCGAAACCATGGCGTTCATGTTCGAGACCCGCGCCGTGATTCACCCAACCAAGCAGGCGTTAGGCGCGAAGGAACTACATACCGAATACCATGAATGCTGGCAGGGCATCAAGAAGCATTTTGATCCCAACAAGAAATAACAAGTGATGGTTGTATCTGTCATTCAGTAGCGCACGTCGGTGGTCTTTAAACGCGGCGCGATTTTTCCGGAGTCTGTTTGATGAAACTCGCAAGCTTGAAGAATGGCCGTGACGGCGCGCTGATTGTTGTTGACCAGAAACTCGAACACGCCGTGAAGGTGCCGGAGATCGCCGCGACGCTGCAGCAGGCGCTGGAAAACTGGACAACGGCCGGACTCAAGCTGCGTACGGTGTCCGAAGCGCTTAACTCGGGAAAAGCCGAAGGCGCGTTCAAGTTGCAGGCAGGCGATCTCGCCGCTGTCCTGCCGCGCGCGCCGCAGTTTGTGGATGGCAGCGCCTACCTTGCCCACGTCGAGCGGGTGCGCAAGGCGCGCGGCGCGGAAATGCCGCCGAGTTTTCTCGAGGATCCGCTCATGTATCAGGCGGTCAGCGACGGCTTCCTGTCGCCGGCCGATCCGATTCGCATGGCCAGCGAAGAGTACGGCATCGATTTCGAATCCGAAGTCGGTGTGGTGGTCGATGACGTGCCGATGGGCGTGACGCCGGCAGCGGCCGCCAAACACATCAAGCTGATTCTGCTGATCAATGACGTGTCATTGCGCAACCTGATCCCGGCGGAACTCGGCAAGGGCTTCGGCTTCCTGCAAAGCAAACCGCGTTCGGCGCTGTCGCCGGTGGCGGTGACGCCGGACGAATTGGGCAACGCCTGGCGGGACGGCAAGCTGCATCTGCCGCTGATTACGCATCTTAACGGCAAACTGTTCGGCGAGCCGAATGCCGGGGTGGATATGCAATTCAACTTCCCGCAACTGGTGGCGCATGCCGCGAAGACCCGGCCGCTGAGTGCGGGCACTATTGTCGGCTCCGGGACCATTGCCAATCAGGATGAATCCAAAGGTTCGTCCTGTCTGGCCGAGAAGCGCGTGCTGGAAGTGATCAAGCACGGCAAAGCCACGACGCCATTCATGCAATTCGGCGACAAGGTTCGCATTGAAATGCTGGATGCCAAAGGCCAGAGCATTTTCGGCACAATTGAACAGGTTGTCGAGAAGTATCCCGGCTGATGGAACTTTATACATACTTCCGCAGCTCCGCTGCCTATCGGGTGCGGATCGCGCTGAACCTGAAAGGACTGCAGGCGGATTACCGTTACGTGCATCTGGTCAAGGATGGCGGCCAGCATCACAAACCGGAATTCCTGCAACTGAATCCGCAAGGACTGGTGCCGGTGCTGGTCGATGACGGCAATGTCCTGACCCAGTCGCTGGCGATCATCGAATACCTCGAAGAAACGCACCTCAATCCGCCGCTGTTGCCCAAAAATCCCGTTGCGCGAGCACGGGTGCGCGCGCTGGCCCAGATCGTGGCCTGCGAAATTCACCCGGTAAACAACCTGCGGATTCTCAAGTATCTGGAAAAAGAATTCGGTATCGATGAAATCGGCCGCAAGCAATGGTATCGACATTGGGTCATTGAAGGCTTTGAAGCGCTGGAAAAGCTGTTGGCCAGCAGCCCGGAAACCGGCAAGTTCTGTCACGGCGATCAGCCGACCCTTGCGGATTTGTGCCTGGTGCCGCAGGTGTTCAATGCGCGTCGCTTTGAGGTGGACATGTCACGGTTTCCGGCTATCGCACGCATCGATGCAGCGTGTCTGGCACTGGATGCGTTCTCAGCGGCGGCTCCCGAACGTCAAGCTGATGTCGGTTGATACAGTGATGTGTTGGATAAATAAAAAGCGGCCGCGAGGCCGCTTTTTTGCTTTGCTTTGCTTTGCTTTGCTGCAGCGCGCCGGTCAGGTTTGCGCGGCTTCCAGATCAATCTGTCGTGCCGGGCTGCCATCCTGGTTCCAGTGACGACTATCCTGGGTGAGGTCATGTAACCACTCCGCCCGGCCTGAGATGTTGCTGCTGGCCTGTTTCCAGTCCACGTTGGTATCGGCACTGAGCGTACCGCTGCCCTTTTCAAGGCGGGCCGCTTCCAGCTGCCATTTGAGCGCAAAATAACGTGCGGCTTCCCGGCAATTGCGCGCTGCGCTCGCCTCGGCGTGGTCGGTCGGCACCACGCCGGTGATCACCCACAGCACTGGTCCGCCGCCTTTTTTTGGACGCACTCGCCCCAGCATGGCGCGGTGCGGGATGATCCACAGCCACTCACCAGTGATGTCCGTATCGAACACTTCCAGATGCCGCAGATATTCAGCGACCTGAGTTTGCTGAGCCTTGTGCCATTCGGCAAAGGCCGCTTCATCGAAGGGTGGAGTTGAAGACATGATGACCTCGGATTTGTAATGGAAGTAATTTTACGGCAAATGTGGCAGCGATAGGTACGCGCGGGTCTGCATTTCCTGCAGGCGGCTGGCGGTACGCTGGAATTCAAAGTTGAGCCGTTTGCCGGAATACAGTGCGCCGAGTGGCGCGGCAGCCGACGCCGCCAGCTTGACCTTGCGGTCGTAGAACTCGTCCACCAGGGCGATGA
>DASUXE010000105.1:0-3874 GCA_036378075.1 Gammaproteobacteria bacterium | reverse complement strand
CGGTAACCGATTGCCAGAAGTCCGCCGGTTCGCGGCGGCGCAATTGCAGCACCTCGCCTCGCGAGGTGTAAATAACAACCAGTACGGATTCCGGGCGTTTGAACAAAACCGCTCAGTATCAGGACGACTTCGGCTCGGCCTGCGGCAAGCGCACGCGGATGTGCAGTTCCTTCAACTGCGCATCACTGGCCCTGGCCGGCGCATCGGTGAGCGGATCCCACGCGGTCTGCGTTTTCGGGAACGCGATCACTTCACGGATGTTCGGCGCACCGGTCATGTGCATGACCAACCGGTCCATGCCGAAGGCGAGACCGCCATGCGGCGGACAACCGGATTTGAGTGCATCGAGCAGAAAGCCGAATTTCTCGCGTGCATCCTCGTCGGAAATGCCGAGCATGCGGAACACCGCCGCCTGCATGTCCTGGTTGTGGATACGGATCGAGCCGCCGCCGAGTTCGGTGCCGTTCAGCACCATGTCGTAGGCACGCGAGCGGATGCCGCCCGGATCTTTTTCCATCATGGAAATATCGTCGACCTTGGGCGCGGTGAACGGATGATGCAGGAAGATCCAGCGCTTGTCCTTCTCGTCCCACTCGAACATCGGGAATTCCACCACCCACAGCGGGGCCCAGCCTTCCTTCACCAGACCGCGATCCTGACCGAGCTTGAGGCGCAAGGCACCCAATGCGTCGTTGACGATCTTGGCCTTGTCGGCGCCAAAGAAAATCACGTCGCCGTTCTCGGCACCGGTGCGCTTGAGAATTCCGTTCAACGCGTCGTCGGACAGGAACTTGATGATCGGTGATTGCAGACCCTCACGGCCCTTCGCCAGTTCGTTCACCTTTATATAAGCAAGGCCACGAGCGCCGTAGCGGCCAACGAACGCGGTGCAGTCGTCGATCTCGCTGCGCGCCATCTCGCCGCCCTTCGGCAGACGCAATGCGGCGACGCGGCCGTCTTTTGAATTGGCCGGACCGGCGAACACCTTGAACTCGCAGTCCTTGACCAGATCGGCGACGTCCACCAGTTCCAGATCAATGCGCAGATCGGGTTTGTCGGAACCGTAACGGCGCATGGCTTCGTCATACGGCAGGCGCGGGAATGGATTCGGCAGTTCGACGTTCAACACTTCCCTGAAGGTGTGCCGGATCATGCCTTCCATGATGTTCATGATCTGATCCTCGTTGAGGAACGAGGTCTCGATGTCGAGCTGGGTAAATTCCGGCTGACGGTCGGCACGCAGGTCTTCGTCGCGGAAGCAGCGCGCGATCTGATAGTAGCGGTCGAAACCCGCCATCATGAACAGCTGTTTGAAAATCTGCGGCGACTGCGGCAGCGCGAAGAAGCGGCCCGGATGGGTGCGGCTCGGCACCAGGTAGTCGCGTGCCCCTTCCGGCGTCGGCTTGGTGAGAATCGGCGTTTCCAGATCAATGAAGCCCTGCTCGTCGAGATAGCGGCGCAGCGAACTGGTAACACGATGCCTCAGACGCAGACGCTGCTGCATGATCGGACGGCGCAGGTCGACATAGCGGTACTGCAGGCGGCGTTCTTCATTGACGTCGTCTTCGTCGAGCATGAACGGCGGCGTCTCGGCGCGATTCAGAATGTTCATTTCCAGTGCCAGCATTTCCACCTGACCGCTGGCAAGGTTCGGGTTCTCGGTGCCCTTCGGACGGCGGCGCACTTTGCCTTTCACACTCACCACAAATTCGTTGCGCAGGCTCTCGGCCGCGGCGAACAGTTCTGCGCGGTCGGGATCGAATACCACCTGAACCAGACCCTCGCGATCACGCAGATCGACGAAGATCACGCCACCGTGATCACGGCGCCGGTGGACCCAGCCGGCAAGTGTGACGTCCTGATCCAGCAGTGTTTCGTTGACCTGCCCGCAATAATGAGTACGCATGAAAGATCCTGAAAATTCGGTGGTTTTCGACGCCGGAGGCCCAAGCGAACCCCCGCTATACAAGGCGCGGAATGTTACGGGGCCGACCTCTCCGACGCAACTGCCGCCTTGTCCGGCTTCGGCCAGACCGGCACGATCACGCCCAGCGAAATAATCATCTTGAGCGCTTCGTCTACGCTCATCTCCAGCTCGATGACATCCTCGGGCGGCACCATCAGCAGGAATCCCGAGGTGGGATTGGGCGTAGTCGGTACAAACACGCTGATCATGTTGCCCGGCACCTTGGCATTGAGTTCACCCAGTGTGTCGCTGGTCTGGAACGCCAGGCTCCAGGTCTCCTTCTGTGGATAGCGGATCAGCACCACTTTGCGGAAGGATTTTCCCTTGTTGGAAAACATGGTGTCCGATATCTGCTTGGCCGCCGAATAGATCGACCGCACCAGCGGAATGTGCTCGAGGATTTCCTCGCCCAGCTGCAGCAGCTGCCGGCCCAGGAAATTGCTGGCAATGAAGCCGGTCAAGAGCAGGATGGTCGCCACCAGGACGATGCCCAGCACTGCTTCGAGGCCGGGAATATCCATCCCGATCAGTACCTTGGGCTGCCAGGCATCCGGAAACAGTTCCACCAGATCGCCGAGATAGTCGGCGAATATCTGCACCACAAACAGGGTGACGCCCAGCGGTATCCAGATCAGCAGACCGGTCAGCAGATAGCGCCGGAACAGGCTGGTCTTGGTGGGCTTCCCGTGCAGGGCGTCCATGCCGGCCTCAGGACGACGCAGTCTTGGCCGGCTTGTCGGTGCTCGCCGCCGGTTTGGCGGACTTCTCGGCCGCGGGTTTGTCCTTGCTTTCCGATTTGGCGTCGGCGGGTTTGGCATCAGCCGTCGGCTTGTCCGCGCCGCTGTCGGCCAGATGCCGCTTGCTGCCGGATTTGAAATCGGTCTCGTACCAGCCGCCGCCCTTGAGCCGGAACCCGGCCGCGGAAATCAGTTTGGTCAGCGCCGGTTTGCCGCAAGCGGGGCAGTCACGCAACGGTTCCTCGCTGAGCTTCTGCAACGCCTCCAGTTGATGACCGCAGGCTTCGCACTGGTATTCATAAATAGGCATGCACATACCTCGTTGAAAATGCCGCTTACCGCCCCATTTATATGGCTGGTCCGGCCGGACTCAAGGCCATGACGGCATCCGTGCCATTATAGCCTTCCACACCCCATCCCCCCGTCTTCGGAACCGCGATGCCCGATAACCGTAACAACACGCTTCGCACCCTGATCCCGTTCCTGTGGGAGTTCCGGGGCCGGACCCTGCTCGCCCTGGTGTTTCTGGTGGCTGCCAAGCTTGCCACCGTCACCATCCCGGTGGCGTTGAAACATATCGTCGATGCGCTCAACCCGCAGCACGGCGGCGCACTGGTACTGCCGCTGGCCTTGCTGATCGGTTACGGCGCGCTGCGTTTTGCCAGCACCCTGTTCGGCGAATTGCGCGACCTGGTATTCGAATTCGCGGCCCTGCGTGCGGTGCGCCGCATCGCCCTGCGAGTGTTTCGCCATCTGCACGATCTGGATCTGGCGTTCCATCTCGAACGCCAGACCGGCGGCCTGTCGCGCGACATCGAACGCGGCACACGCGGTATCAGCTTCGTGCTGAGCTTCATGCTGTTCAACATTCTGCCCACGCTGCTGGAAATCGGACTGGTCACCGGCATCTTTCTGTGGAATTTTTCCGCCTGGTTCGCGGCCATCATCCTGATTTCCGTGATCGTCTATATCGGCTTCTCGATCATCGTCACCGAATGGCGCATGAAGCACGTGCGCCAGATGAACGAACTCGATTCGAAAGCCAACACCCGTGCCGTCGACAGCCTGCTCAACTATGAAACGGTGAAGTATTTCACCAACGAAGAATTCGAGGCCAGGCGCTATGACGAGCAGATGGCGCACTGGGAAAAGGAGGCACTCAAGACCCAGT
>DASUXE010000104.1:0-4163 GCA_036378075.1 Gammaproteobacteria bacterium | reverse complement strand
CGAATGCTCAGCAGGGTCTTGTTTTCCTGCGCTTCAAATGTGGTGGTCGAAAGCGTTTTCAGTGGCCACTGCGGATTCAGCGGGTGACGGGTGATTCCGCCGTGTGCGTCCGAAAATGAACTGACCAGTACCAGCCGCAACGGCGCTTCGATTTCGCGGAATACCCATTTGCCCCACATCTCGTGACCGTCCGGCGTCAGCATGCAGTAATGAAAAATGCCGCCGGGCCGGAAATCCATGTTGCAGGTCGGCATCTTCACGCCCTTGGGGCCGAACCATTGCATCAACCGGTCCGGTTCTGTCCAGGCCTTCCAAAGCAGCTCGCGCGGCGCATCGAATACGCGGCTGATGACAAACTCATTCGGATTGGAATCGTGCGTTGCAGCATTCATCAGGTTTCTCCACTATAGGCACGCTGCAAGGCAGCGATGTCGAGTTTCTTCATTTGCAGCATGGCAGAAATGGCGCGTTGGTATCCGGCCGACTTCGCATCGCTCAACAGTTCCGCCATCTGTTCCGGTACGACCTGCCACGACAGCCCGAATTTGTCCTTGAGCCAGCCGCATTGCTGGGCGCTCTTGTCGCCGCCGGCAACCAGCTTTTCCCAGTAGTAGTCGATTTCTTCCTGCGTGCTGCACATCACCTGCAATGAAACTGCTTCATTGAATTTGAACTGTGGCCCGCCGTTGAGTGCGGTAAACGGCTGCCCGTTCAGTTCAAAGGCGACGGTCAGCACCAGGCCCGCAGGCTGGCCATGAATCTCATGGCCTGTTTCGCTGAAATGATTGATCCGGGTGATCCGCGAATTCCTGAAAATCGCCACATAAAACTTCGCGGCGTCTTCGGCCTGTCTGTCGAACCACAGGCAGGGGACAATCCTGTTAATTGTTGCCATGATTAAATCCTTGTTTAACGATAAATGCAGATACCGGTCAATGCGCGCCTTGTTCAAGACTCGCAGCGAGATTGTCCAGCAACGCGCGTGTACCGCGCTCACGCGATCCCGCATCGTCGTAGCCATCCAGATACACCGCCTGCTCGGTGTATTTCACATGTGTACCTTTAGCAAACGGCTGAAATTCGACCGTCGACAAGGATACCGAGATACGGTTGTCATTCAGATGCATGTCGTAGCTGTAGACGATCCGCTGATCCGGGACGATGTCCTGGTAGCGCGCATCGAAATCGGAAACGGTGCCATTGTTCCAGGTGCCTTTCAGGCGCTCCCGCCCACCGACCCGGAACTCGAACTCACGTTCCAGCGGCTTCCATGATCCCGGAGGTGCGCCGAACCAGCGGGATTTGGCCTCGACCGTTGCCCACGCAGCGAATACTGCCGCGGGTGCGGCGGCAAACTCCCGCTCGATGGTGAAGGTGGCATGTTGGGCGGAATGTTCCGCGACCAGGTTTGATGTGGCTTGTTTGATACTCATGTGTAGCATCCTCATTTGACAGCGATGGCTTCGACCTGGATACGCAGCGTGGTTTCCATCCGGAAGCCGTACTGTTTGCCCATGTCGATGCCGAAATCGGAACGGTTGAATTGCCCCAGCGCGTCGGCACCACAGACTTCGCGCTTGAAGACCGGATGCGGCATGCATTTGAACGACAGAATCTTCAGCATCAGCGGGCGAGTGACGCCGTGCAGGGTGAGACTGCCGATTACTCTGGTCGGCGTGCCATCAACGAAGCCAGCGAGGTTGCCGGTGTAATGAACGATGGGATAGTTCGCGGTATCCAGAAACTCCGGACCGGAGATCACTTTGTTGAGCTGATCCATGCCGGTTTCGACGCTTGCCGGATCGACGCTGATATTGACAATGCCGGTGTGGGCGACTTTATCGAACACGATCTGGCCGCTGGTTTTAGCGAACAACCCGCGCCAGACCGAAAGCCCGTCCATATGGTCCGCCTCGAACATGGGGTGAGTGTGGTCCGGATCGACCTTGTATGTCGTCGGTGCGGAGAGCCCGGACACCGGCAGCAGGGCAGCGAATAGCAGGGCGACGAATCCCAACCTGGCTACCCGCATATTACGGAGTCTTTTTGCCATCGCCTTTCTCCTTGGCCTGCAGTTCGCGCAGGTAGTCCTCTAACTGATCGAATTTCTGTTCCCAGAAACGACGGTATTGCTCCACCCAATCGGCCACATCCTGCAACGGCTTGGCCGCCAGTTTGCAGGGCCGCCACTGGGCATGACGTCCGCGGGTGATCAAGCCCGCTTTTTCGAGCACCTTGAGGTGCTTGGTCACGGCCGGAGCGCTGATCTCGAAAGGCGCGGCCAGTTCCGAGACCGTGGTCTCGCCCGAGGCCAGTTTTGCCAGGATGGCCCGGCGGGTCGGGTCGGCCAGAGCGGCGAAGGTCGCGCTGAGATGATCGGTGGCCATCTGAAATACACCAAAAGGTTAATTAACTAATAGGTAAATTATAGCTCAGGATTGCGCGCTGTCAACGATCAGAAGTTTTCTGACATAGTTTATTTATCTATTTGATAATCAAGATAAAAATCGTATTTAAAATGGTACGGCTTCTGCTCACGGGACGGCGCCACCGGGTTCGCCGAGCCAGCTTGTTTTTCGTTCCCGGTGCTCTATACTTTGTTACATAACGAAAGTTGGCTGTTCATGAGACCAACTGAGCATGCAAAGGGTTTGGATCCGGCACAAAGTCGAGTTCGTTGTGACTTTGGCGTTTTGAATGCACACGTCGGGGGCCTTTTATGCGCACAGGTAAATTACTTTCCTCAGGCTATTCAGCTGCGGTGTTTCGCTTTGTGCTTGCCGCAGTTGTGGTCGGCATGTTTGCGGTGGCTTGTGTTCCGTCCACCGGTACCACCTCCAGCGGTTCCTCCAGTTCCAGTTCGGGAGGCGGAAATGGTTGTCCTGCGGGTGACTGCAATTCCAACGGCTATTGCTGTCCCCAGGGCCAAGTTGGATGCGCCGGCTATTGCTACACGTCGACCACCGCTGCCTATGAAGGAGGAGGGTGCACAGATTTCAAGACTGTCTGCTGACACGGTAATTTCCGAAGTTAAGTCCGTGATTTCCACGGTCCAGCCCATTGGGCATTTGTATTTGAGATAACATCAAACATGGCGCCAGCTCCGCATGACGACCAGACGGGTAGCGGAAGCTCACAAGCCTGGCTGCGGCAAGCCTTCGTGCTGCTGTTTGCAATCAGCATCCTGACCAATGGTATTTTTGTCACGAAGTTCTATCTGCCCATCTGGATGCAACGCTGGCATGAACTTATCGCTGTCAAACCTCCGGTACGGGAAAGCGACCATGTTCGCGGCCCCGCTGATGCAGCAGTCACCATCATTGAATATTCGGATTTTCAGTGTCCTTACTGCGCGCAACTCCATCGTGAACTGAGCGACCTGTCGAAGCAGACTCAATTCCGCTGGGTATACCGTTATTACACCCTGAATCAAGGGCATCCTCAGGCCGGACCATCGGCCGAGGCTGCTGAATGTGCAGCGGAACAGGGCCGCTTCTGGGATTACGCGGATGCGCTGTTTGCCGAACAAAAGTCGCTCGGCGCCCCGCTTTACGCAACCCTGGCGAGCAGGCTGCATCTGGATGAAAAGCGTTTCGACGCGTGCCTGGCAGCCAACCGTTATCGCTCTGTCATCATGAACGATTCCCTGGAAGCGAAAAAACTCTATCTGATCGGCACTCCGACCTGGTATGTCAACGGGACCCGGCTCATGGGCGTCGTCACCATGGATCGGTTACATGAGCTTGTGGCTCAGGCGGCAACACGAGGAAGGTGAAAGTGTGAATTCCCGTGGCTATTCCATCTGCGGGCTTTTCCGACATGCATCTTGCGGCGCACTAGGCATGTTGCTGTTTTTTTTGATCGAGACACCCGGTTTCGCAACTGACAGCATTCCCGATTCCGCAGCCGGTTCAAACCTGATGCTTACCGGGATCATATTGGATGGTAACAACAGCCTTGCCATTATCAATGTGCATTCCAGGTCTGATGATGCTTATCGCGTTGGCGATCACGTGACACCGTATACCATCGTTACATCAATCAAGGTGGATCATGTCGACGTGAAAATTGCCGGCCGCGACTATGTGCTGGCATTGGGTGGAATGAATCATGGTCCGGGCGCTTTGCTAGCCGGCGATAAACCTCCTATGCCTGCGATACCG
>DASUXE010000103.1:0-17646 GCA_036378075.1 Gammaproteobacteria bacterium | reverse complement strand
AGCGGCGTCATCATTCGGGTGAGGGTTTTGGGTACTTTTGCCCTTTCAAAAGTACCCCGCCTGCGGGTGCGGGAACCCGCAATAATTTGATGCGGCGAAGCCGTACTTCATCAAAACCTGGATTCCTGCTTCCGCAGGAATGACGAAGAAATAAGGAGAGGGCATAAAACTAATACGGCAGCGTCAACCTCGCATACACCTGATCTTCTCCACCCGGACTCGTGCCATGCGCAACACCGACACCCAGCGTGAAATTGATCAGGTAAAGCGCATTCAAATCACCATCCACTTCCACACCGTAACTGCCGTAATAGCGCGCCGGCGCACCGTCCTGATCCCAGGCGCCGCCCCGCTCCACAAATACCTGCCCGTATAACTGATGCAAGCCAAACGGCACGGTGATGAAACTGCGTTCCGGATGCAGGATCGGCACATTCCACGCCAGACCTTCGATTCGCATGCGATACCCCGTGAACTGCCCGCTCGGATACCCGCGCAAGGCAAAACCGCGCTGACCGAATACGAAATTCTGCAGCAACGTGCCGACCCCTGAATCGCTGGTACCGCCGAGCGCATATGGCTGTGCATCGGTCGTGGCATAGCCTTCCGTATACCGCAAGGTCAGCGCTGACTCGTCTCCGGTGCGCAGATATTCATGCCAATCCAGTCGATAGGCGTTGCCCGGATAATCACCCGGCAGGTTCCGGCCGGTTTCGGCAATCAATTGCACGGCGCGTCCGTCGTTCAGGCCAATGGATACCGGCCACCGATGCGCATTGCTCCACGCCAGGCGGAAACCCGCAACGGTCTCGGTGTAATCCGGTTGTACCGTCGGCGGCGGAATCAGCGTCACATTGTCATAAACATCGGCATCGCGCTCCCGGTGCAGTCCCGCGGTCACCACCAGTGCATGCTCAAGCCGGTAAAGCAGTGGATAGGAAACTGTGGCTTCCAGCTTGTCATTGCGGCGGACACGTTGCAGGGATTTGTTGTCGGACGTGTTATAGAAATCGAAACCGCGGCCCATTGCGAACTGGAAACGATCCGAATAATTGTAAATCAGGGTGCCGCCGGTCAGGTTGTGCTGGAACTCGTGATAGATATCGGCGGCATAACTTTGCACACCCAGGCTATCCTGTCCGGAAGTTGTTACACCTGCCAGAAACTGATCGGGACCGGCCGCCAGCTCCGGGAACCAGTAACGCGGACGCAACGAAGACCATGGCGAGTAGTCTTCGACGCTGCCGGTATCTACCGGCTTGACCGGCGCTCTCGTCACAACACCGCTCAGCGTTTCAGGAACCGAAGGTTCGGCAAGTGCCGCCGCAGCCGGCAACCGATGCAAGTCGAAACCGGCGGCACTGTAACCGATATAGAAAATATCGCCATTGCTGGTCTGCACCGGCGAGAATGCACCGGTACGCACTCTCGTCAGGGTCACGATGTTGCCGCTGACCAGATCAACGCGTCGCAGATTGAACACCTCGCCCGCCGCGGAGGTGAACAGAACCGATTTGCCGTCCGGTGTGAAGCGCGGTTCACTGGCGTCTTTCTGCAGTGCCAGTACCCGCCAGCGGTGGGTCTGCAGATCGAACAATTCTATGCCCCAGCCGCGTCCATGCCGCCATAACGAAGCAACGAGATCGTTTCCATCTGGCGACCAGTCCAGTGCACCGAGAATCGTATCGTTATCGGATTGCCACAAGGTGTTCAGCAGGTTGCCGTTTGCGTCCAGCATCACCAAGCTGCTTTGCGCGCCATCGAGACGGCTGGCTGCGATCCGGGTACCGTCCGGCGACCAGGCCGCGTTGTGATAACGCTGGCAATGCGTGAGACGCGTGACATCGCCATCGGCCGGATCAATGCGGTACAGATCGAAATAGTAATTGTAGTCATCACAGATTTCGGGCCTTGCCAGCAGCAAGCCCGCATGCGCGTTCCAGTCAAGCCGCGCGGGCGTACCGAAGATGTCCGCCACATGCGTGATGACGCCGTCTTTCCACTTCATCACCGCCGGCGCGTGATAGGCATCGCTGCGAATGAAGAACACGCTGCCGTCGTCAGCGGCGACCGGCGAGCGGGTTTGATAACCGTTATGGGTAACGTGCATGCCCTCCACCAACGGCTGTCCCGTTTTGACGCCGGGCGTGGCCTGATAACGCTGATGCAGGTAATCGCCGAATTGGCTCCACACATCGCGGATATTGGAACCGAGGATGTGATCCACATTCATGTTGATCAGAAACGGGATCACCTGATGACTGTAATTCTGCACCAGGTCGAAGATCGCCTTCTCGCCATACTTGTGCGCGACGAACTGGTAGAAATTCACGCCGTACAAATAGGGTATGGTGCCGGCCGGCCACTTTGTGACACCGGACATCGCCACCTGATCGTACGGGCGTACTCCATGATCGACCTCGGCGCGCATCATCATCGCGAATTGCGCGCCCTGCCCACGACCGACGCCAAGCTTCGCATCGGTCTCGTCATACACCGCCAGCCCTTCCAGAAACATGCTGGGCTGAAAATTACCGGGAAACCACAGTGGAAAACGACCGAAAATATCCCGCAATACCCGCGGACCGCCGCTGACCTTGTCGAGCTGCAGCACGTGGGTGTACTCGTGCGTGATGAGCAGCGTCAGCCAGTCATCGAAGTCCTCAAGGGCGTAATCGGGGCGATCCGGCGGCGAGATGAACAATTCGATATGGTTGTAAGGCAGCGACGTGGTCAAGCCGTTCGGCAGATCCATGTAATCAGACAGCACCAGCTCCACCTTGCCGGCAGGATCCCAGTCGAAGCGCGGATCAAGATTCGTTCTTGTCGATTCCGCAACTGCCAGCGCATGACGTGCCAGGGCCTGGTTGCCTTCAGAAAACGTGATGCGGAAATGTGCGCTTTCCAGCGTCTGCCAGTGTAGCCACGGATTGACCCCTACAGCATGGCTGGCCGGCGCGTAGGCGAATGCCAAACAAAGTAATGCAGCGGCAAGCAGCTTTTGCCAGCGTGAGACTGCCCGGATTCCCTCCCCCATATCGAACACCCCACAGCTGAAATGCTGCATAACATACGCCTTTGTTGAACGTATGTTATGCAGGATATTCAGGGAACGTCAATGTTTTACACTGGGTTGCGCGGGTTGCGCATCGGTGGCAAACAGTGCCTGCACATCGACCGGATCGAAGTCGTACTGTCGCGCACAGAATTCACATTCGACATGCACGCTACCCTGCTCGCGGATAATGCTCTGCACTTCATCCTCACCAAGGCTGCGCAGGGTAACCTCGATGCGCTCACGCGAACACTGACAACGGAATGACACTGGTGCAGATTCGAACAAGCGGACATCGTCTTCGTTATAGAGACGATGCAACAGCTGTTCGGCCGACAAGTCTTTCAGTTCCTGATCGGTAACCGTGTCGGCCAGCACCGTGACATGCTGCCAGGCATCCGGTTCGCGTTCACGATCCGGCATGACCTGCAGCAACATGCCCGCGGCACTTGTTTCACCGGCAGACAGCCACAGCCGGGTCGGCAACTGTTCGGATCGAACGAAATAGTTTTCCAGCGATGCCGCCAAGGTGTCACCTTCCAGCGGCACGATACTCTGGTAACGCTCACCCCTGCCGGTCTCGATCGTGAGCACCAGTTTGCCGTTGCCAACCAGCGCCGCGAGACCGGCATCGGGCAACTCGCCATGCCAGCGAGCAAGACCGCGCAGATTAAACTGACTGGTGCATTGCACCACCAGCAGATGCACCGGGCCGCCACCCTGGATCTGCAGCGTGATGCTGCCTTCGTATTTGAGCGTTGCTGACAGCAGCGCCGTCGCCGCCATGGCCTGACCCAGCAGCGCGCGAACCGGCACCGGGTAGTCCTGATGTTCCAGCACCGCGCGCCAGCTGGCATCGAGGTGCACGCAACGGCCCTGCACCGGCAGATTCTCAAAAATGAAACGCCGTAATGAATCGTGTTCCGACATGGAGGTCCGTGACGGTTGAGAGATGAATGAATGCAGCATGAGACTCTAAATGGAGCCGGGTCCGGACTATTTCAAGTGCCGGGGCCGCCCGCCTGCGGTCCCGGCGACGATCACCCCGCGAGCTTCTTCTTCAGCAAATCATTGAGCTGCTGCGGGTTGGCCTTGCCCTGGGTGGCTTTCATTGCCTGCCCGACAAAGAACCCGAACAGCTTGTCCTTGCCGGCGCGGTAATCGGCCAGCTGCTGAGGGTTATCGGCGATCACCTTGTCGATAACCTGTTCCAGCGCCGAGCTGTCAGTGATCTGTTTCAGGCCCTTGCGCTCGATCACGGCATCGGCGTCACCCTCTCCGGCCCACATCGCTTCGAACACTTCCTTGGCGATTTTGCCGGAAATGGTGTTATCGATAATGCGCTTGAGCAGACCAGCAAGCAGTTCGGCGCTCACCGGACTCGCGGACAGTTCACGGTTGTCCTTGTTGAGCCCACCCGACAATTCACCCATGACCCAGTTGGCCGCAAGCTTGGGTTCGCCACCGACCGCTTTCACAACCGCTTCATAATAATCGGCCAGCTCGCGGCTGGCGGTAAGCACACCGGCATCGTAAGCCGACAGTCCGAACTGCGTGACGAAACGCTGACGTTTCTGATCCGGCAGTTCCGGCAGGGTCTTTTCGACCTCCTTGATGAACTCCGGCGCGATTTCCAGCGGCAACAGATCGGGGTCCGGGAAATAGCGGTAATCGTTGGCTTCTTCCTTGCTGCGCATCGAGCGGGTTTCGTTCTTCTTTGAATCATAGAGGCGCGTTTCCTGCACCACCTTGCCACCGCCTTCAAGCAGATCGATCTGGCGTTCCACTTCGTAATTGATCGCTTTCTCCACGAAATGAAACGAGTTGATGTTCTTCAGTTCCGCGCGGGTACCGAACTTGGCGTCACCCTTGCGTCGTATTGAAACGTTGGCATCGCAGCGGAACGAGCCTTCCTGCATGTTGCCGTCGCAGATCTCGAGATAGCGCACCAGCGAATGGATCTTTTTCATGTAGGCGATGGCTTCTTTCGCCGAGCGCATGTCCGGTTCGGAGACGATTTCCAGCAGCGGCGTGCCGGCACGGTTCAGATCGATGCCGCTCATGCCCTGAAAATCCTCGTGCAGCGATTTGCCGGCATCTTCTTCCAGGTGCGCGCGGGTCACGCCGATGCGCTTGCTGCTGCCGTCCTCGAGTTCGATCTCGACGTTGCCCTTGCCGACCACCGGCAGTTCGTACTGGCTGATCTGGTAGCCTTTCGGCAGATCAGGGTAGAAATAGTTTTTGCGCGCGAACACCGAACGTTCCGATATCTCGGCATTAACGGCGAGTCCGAACTTCACCGCCATGCGCACCGCTTCCTTGTTCAACACCGGCAGCACACCCGGATAACCCAGATCCACCAGGCAGGCCTGGGTATTCGGCGCGGAACCGAATGCCGTGGATGCGCCCGAGAAGATCTTGCTGTTGGTGGCAAGCTGGGCGTGGATTTCAAGACCGATGACAGTTTCCCATTCCATATTCAGTTCTCGTAATTCTGTGTGAAGCTCAGGCAAACGCTGCCGGACCGCGGGTGTGCCAATCGGTTTCGCGCTGATACTGATGCGCCGCCGCCAGCATGCGTGCCTCGTCGAAATAATTGCCGATGATCTGCAATCCGACCGGCAACTGATCCACAAAACCCATCGGCAACGACATGCCGGGCAAACCGGCAAGATTCACGCCGTTGGCATAGATGTCGTTGAGATACATGGTGACCGGATCGTCTGTTTTCTCGCCCAGCCCGAACGCCGGGGTCGGCGTAGTCGGGCCCATGATCACATCCACCTGCTTGAAGGCATCGAGGAAATCCTGCCGGATCAGACTGCGGGTCTTCTGTGCTTTCAGATAATAGGCGTCGTAATAGCCGGCCGACAATACATAGGTGCCGGTCATGATGCGGCGTTTTACTTCGGCGCCGAAGCCTTCGCCGCGCGAACGGGTGTACAGATCCATCAGGTCCACGGGGTTCTCGCAGCGGTAACCGAAGCGGACACCGTCGAAGCGCGACAGATTGGAGGAGCATTCGGCAGGCGCCACCACATAATAGGTGGGCACCGACAGCCAGAAATTCGGCAGGCTGATTTCATGCACAGTCGCGCCGAGTTTTTTGTACACCTCGAGCGATGCATGTACTGCATCACCGACGCGGGCATCCAGGCCCTTGTCGAAGAATTCCTTCGGCAGACCGATGCGCAAACCTTTCAGCGACTGACCGAGCTCGGCCACGTAATCCGGCACCAGCTTGTCGATGCTGGTGGAGTCGCGTTCGTCGAACCCGGCAATTGCGCTCATTAGCATCGCCGCATCTTCGGCGGTGTAAGTGATCACGCCCGCCTGATCAAGACTCGATGCAAACGCGATCATGCCGTAACGCGACACACGTCCGTACGTCGGCTTGATCCCGGTCAGCCCGGTGAGCGCCGCCGGTTGACGAATCGAACCGCCGGTATCGGTGCCAGTCGCGGCGGGCGCCATGCGCGCAGCAACTGCCGCCGCGGAACCGCCCGAAGAACCTCCGGGTACCTTGGTGAGATCCCAGGGATTTTTCACCGGGCCATACCAGCTGGTCTCATTGGACGAACCCATCGCGAACTCATCCATGTTGGTCTTGCCGAGCATGACGGTGCCGGCCTGCTTGAGCCGTTCCACCAGCGTCGCGTCATACGGCGAGATGAAATTGTCGAGCATCTTCGAACCGCAACTGGTCTTGACGCCCTGTGTGCAGAAGATGTCTTTCTGGGCAATCGGCAAGCCGGTCAGCGGACCGGCATCGCCCTTGGCAAGGCGCTGATCGGCGGCGCGCGCCTCGGCCAGCGCCTGTTCCTGCAACACCGTGATAAATGCATTGAGTTCCGGATTGAAGCGTTCGATGCGCGCCAGAAAGGCGCGTGTCAGTTCTTCGCTGGAGAGTTTGCGCGACTTCAGTTCGCGCGCCAGTTCGGCCAGAGTCTTGTTGTGCATGATGTCAGTCTTCGAGAAATGTTGAGAGCAAATATCGCGGCACGCCACTTGATAACGGGAGCCGGGGCCTATTCAATTACCTTCGGCACCAGATACAGACCCGCTTCCACCTGCGGCGCGTTCTGCTGATACAGATCGCGCTGGTCGGTTTCGCTCACCTGGTCGGGCCGCAGCCGCTGACTCATGTCGAGCGGGTGCGCCATCGGGGTAACGCCATCGGTTTCGGCACGCTCCAGCTGCGCCACGAATTCGAGGATATTGGACAGGGTCCGGGCGTAAACCGGGATATCCTGGTCGCTGATGGAAAGGCGCGCGAGGCGCGCAATACTTTTGACGTCGTCGGAACTGAGCGACATGCTGATCTCCACTGGATTGCTCCGGGAGAAACTCCCGGAAATTCCGTAAATTATGGCACAAACCGGCTTGCCGCCGCTGCCTGCCGTTGCTAGAGTAGTGCGCTAACTCCCTTCCCCGGTCCCCATTCAAAATAAAGCCATGTTCAAGAGCCTGCGCGGATTTTTCTCGACAGACCTGTCCATTGACCTGGGCACTGCCAACACACTTATTTATATGCGGGGCAAGGGCATCATCCTGAACGAACCCTCGGTGGTGGCGATTCGCGAGGAAGTCGGCCGCGGCAACAAGGTTATCGAAAACTACGGCCAGGACGCCAAACGGATGCTGGGCCGCACCCCGGGCAACATCATGGCAGTGCGCCCCATGAAGGACGGTGTGATCGCCGACTTCACCCTGACCGAGCAGATGCTCAAGCATTTCATCAAGAAAGCGCATGGTAACCGCTACTTCCGGCCGACCCCGCGGGTACTGGTGTGCGTGCCCTATGGCGCGACCCAGGTCGAGCGCCGCGCCATCCGTGAATCCGCCGCCGGCGCCGGCGCGCGCAAGGTCTACCTTATAGAAGAGCCAATGGCCGCCGCCATTGGCGCCGGCCTGCCGGTCCATGAGGCCAAGGGCTCCATGGTGCTCGACATCGGCGGCGGCACCTCCGAAGTCGCCGTGATTTCGCTGAACGGCATTGTCTATGCCGCCTCGGTCCGCATCGGCGGCGACAAGTTCGACGAAGCGATCATCAGCTACATCCGCCGCAACTACGGCACCCTGATCGGCGAAGCCACCGCCGAGCGCATCAAGCACGAAATCGGCTCCGCCTACCCCGGCAAGGAACTGCTGGAACTGGAAGTGAAAGGCCGCAACCTGTCCGAAGGCGTGCCGCGCAGTTTCGTGCTCAACAGCAACGAGATCCTGGAAGCCCTGCAGGAGCCGCTGGCCGGTATCGTGGGTGCGGTCAAGGCCGCGCTGGAACAGACCCCGCCGGAACTCGGTTCCGACGTCGCCACCAACGGCATCGTGCTGACCGGTGGTGGCGCACTGCTCAAGGACATCGATCGTCTCCTGCGTGAAGAAACCGGCCTGCCGGTGGTGCTGGCCGACGATCCGCTTACCTGCGTGGCGCGTGGCGGCGGCAAGGTACTCGAACTCATTGACGAGTTTGGTCCGGAAACTTTCGCCGTCGAATGACGGCTGGTACCGCCTACTCCCTGTCCGTCTGCTGCTTGCAACGGCCATACCCGCATTGGGAAATCGTGCTTCTGTCTGGAATGTCTGGTTGCCGATCCGAGGCCGGTTTGTCCTGCAGCGCGTTTTTCTCTGCCGCTTCACGTCCCCCCGCACCGAGGGCTGAAACCTGATGTTCGCGGGCCGTCAACGCGCCCCCTCGCTGTTTTCCAGCAACCCTGCCGGCACGCTGCGCACCCTGTTGCTGGTCATCGCCTGTATTACGCTCATGTTCTACGACCATCAGCGCGGCAGCCTCGAGCAGGTGCATGCCGCACTCTCGGCACTGGTGTATCCGGTGCAGGCTGCCGTGGATGCGCCTTACTCGCTGGCCGGCTGGGCGCGTGAAAAGCTCGCCAGCCACGTGGCGCTGGTCAGGGAAAATACCGCACTCAAGCAGCAGGAATTGGCCCAGGCCGTGCAGCTGCAGCGCCTGGAATCGCTGGAACAGGAAAACGAACGCCTGCGCTCACTGATGGGCGCCAGCAAACAGGTTCCAGGCCGGGTAATGGTTGCCGAAATGCTGGGCGTGGACCTCGATCCATTCCGTCACCGCGTCATCCTCAACAAGGGTACCGCTGACGGTGTATTCGACGGACAAACGCTGCTGGATGCCCACGGCATCGTCGGCCAGATCATCCGCACCGATCCGATCTCTTCGGAAGCCGCCTTCATCACCGACCCGAGCCAGGCAATCCAGGTGGAAATCAGCCGTACCGGCCTGCGCACGCTGGTGGTGGGCACTGCCGATGTAAACACCTTGTCGCTCCCGTATCTGGCCAATAATGCCGACGTGCGCGTCGGCGACATACTGGTCAGTTCGGGCCTCGGCGGCCGTTATCCGAAAGGCTACCCGGTTGGGGTTGTCACAGAGGTGAAGCGCGATCCGGCAGAAGCCTTTGCCGCCGTCAGCGCGCAACCCTCCGCCGACCTCAATCACGGCCATACAGTGCTGTTGTATTTCCCGCTCGAGACGCCGGCGCCGCTGCCGAAGCCGGAACCGCGTGCTGGCAAGAAACACGAATCGCGCAAAGCGGCCGGGAAAAAGCGGCGGCCATGAGAACCTCACAACCACGCCATGCCTACTGGGCCATCGTCATCAGTTATCTGGTGGCACTGCTGCTGACCATCTGGCCGGTACCGGACTGGGCCGAGCCGTTCCGGCCCGCCTGGGTGGTGCTGGCAACCGCCTACTGGTGCCTGTTCCTTCCGCACCGGGTCGGGGTCATCAGTGCCTTCGTGGTCGGCCTGCTGGTGGACACACTCACCGGCAGTCTGCTCGGTGAGCACGCACTGGCCCTGATCCTGGTTGCCTGGGTGGTACTGCGGCTGCATCTGCAATTGCGCGTTTACCCCTGGTGGCAGCAGACCATCACGCTGATCCTGCTGATGCTGCTCTACACCCTGATACCCTTCTGGGCGGATGGCGTGCTGGGATACACCGGCAGCTCGGTGACCCGCTGGATGCCGGTACTGACCACGGCGATCCTGTGGCCCTGGGTGCTGCAAGTACTCGGACGCCTGCAGCAGCGTTACCAGGTCAGTTGATCCAATGTGCCCGGCACTCAACTGACTGATGGCCCGTATCCGCATCCGCAACGAATGGCAGGAACGACACCGTTTCACGGCGCGCGTGGCAACCGTCGGTGTGATCGGTCTGGTATTGTTTCTGTCGGTGGTCGGACGACTCTTCTATCTGCAGATCATCAGTCACAAGCATTACGTGACGCTGGCCGAAGGCAACCGGCTGCGCGACGAACCGGTGGCGCCACCGCGCGGCCTGATCTTCGATCGCAATGGGGTATTGCTGGCGGAGAACCGGCCCAGTTACGAACTGGATATCGTGCCCGAACAGGTGGACGATCTGCAGGCTACCCTGACCGCCCTTGCCAAGGTCATTTCGATCCGCCCCAGCGACCTGAAGCGTTTCCACGATCTG
The DNA here is from genome assembly GCA_036378075.1 of Gammaproteobacteria bacterium. Classification (GTDB taxonomy): domain Bacteria; phylum Pseudomonadota; class Gammaproteobacteria; order Natronospirales; family REEB76; genus DASSKW01. Next base: position 7,117 of record DASUXE010000103.1, on the reverse strand, counting down.
CTTGCCACCAAACGGCCGTTTCAGCCGCTGCCGCTGCGCACAGATCTCTCGGACCAGGAAGTCGCGCGCTTTGCAGTCGACCGGCAGAACTTTCCCGGTGTGGATATCAGCGCCAGCCTGACCCGCTATTACCCGTTGGGAGCTGACACTGCTCATGTCGTCGGTTACGTCGGCGCCATCAGCGCTGGTGAACTGGCACATTTCGATCCGGATCAGTACAGCAATACCTCCCAAGTCGGCAAAATCGGCATCGAAGGCGCCTATGAATCGTTGTTGCACGGCTCGGTGGGAATGCGCCAGGTCGAAACCAACGCCGAAGGGCGCGCTCTGCGCACGGTTTCCTACACGCCACCGGTGCCCGGCAGCGACCTTTATCTGAGTATTGACGTTGGCGTGCAAAAGGCCGCGGAACAGGCGCTCGACGCGCTCAACGACAGCGGCGCGGTCATCGCCATCGACCCGCAAAACGGTGAAGTGCTGGCGCTGGTCAGTCAGCCCGGCTACGACCCCAATCAGTTTGTCGGCGGGATCGATCCTGCCGAGTACGCAAAACTCAACGACAATCCCGCGCAACCGTTGTTCAATCGCGTATTGCGTGGTCAATATCCGCCCGGTTCGACCATCAAGCCGTTTCTGGGCCTGGCAGCGCTCAATTACGGTGTGATGGATCCGTTCAAGGACCTGCTGTGCCCCGGCTACTTCATGCTGCCCAGCAATCCCAATCCGTATCGGGACTGGAAACGCGGCGGACATGGCGACGTGGATTTATCGCAGGCGATCACCGAATCGTGCGACGTGTATTTCTATACCGTCGCGATGAAACTCGGTATCGATCACCTGCATGACTATCTGGTGAATTTCGGCTTCGGCAAACCCACCGGCGTGGATCTGATGGGCGAACAGGATGGCGTGGTACCGTCACCGGCATGGAAACGCAGCCACCTTCATCAACCGTGGTACTTGGGCGAAACCATCATCGCAGGCATCGGTCAGGGCTACACGCTGGTAACACCGCTGCAACTGGCCGATGCCACCGCGGCACTTGCCATGCACGGGCAGCGATTTGTCCCGCACGTATTACATGCCATCGGCGATCCGCTGTCGGGCGTGATCAGCGACATTACCCCGCAAGCCGATCCGGTGGTGCCGGAAACCGATCCGCGGGCCTGGAACATCGTGATCAAGGCGATGCAGAACGTGGTAAACAGCGTCCAGGGCACCGCGCACCGTTTTATCTACGGTGCCAAGTACAGCATTGCCGGCAAGACCGGCACCGCGCAGGTCTACCACAAGCGTCTGGGTGTGTTTGGCGAGGAAGACGAGTCCGACATTCCCAAGCATCTGCGTGACAACGCATTGTTCATTGCCTTTGCACCGGTTGACCATCCGCGCATTGCGGTAGCAGTCGTGGTTGAACACGGCGGTGGCGGCGGCGCGGCGGCGGCACCGATAGCGCGTAAGGTCATGGACGCGTATCTTCTGCAGACATCGCCACCCGCCACAACCACGGCATCCAAACCGGCAGCACCATGATCTTCAACGACTACTCGAGCGCCTATTCGCCGATGGGTGAACAGACCCTCGGTGAACGGTTTTTGCGGCGCCTCAACCTGGACACGCCTCTGTTGCTGGCGCTGCTGCTGCTGTCGGTGGCCGGACTGGCAATCCTGTACGGTGCCAGTGGTGAAGACATCGATACGGTATACCGGCAGGCGGTCAGACTTGCCTTGTCCTTCGGTGTGCTGCTGATCGTGGCGCAAATCCCCCCGCATCTGCTCAAATTGTGGACGCCGTGGCTGTTCGGGTTCGGCCTGCTGCTGTTGTTCATCACGCTCGAGGCAGGCCATGTTGGCCGCGGCGCGCAGCGCTGGCTGAGCCTGGGTGTGGTGCGTTTCCAGCCTTCCGAAGTCATGAAGATTGCCGTACCCATGATGGTCGGCTGGTATCTGCACGACCATGCGCTGCCGCCCAACTGGCGTCAGTTGCTGGTGCTGGGCGCGATTATCGGCGTACCGGTCGTGCTGGTTGCTGTACAGCCGGATCTCGGCACCGCGCTGCTGATCGCAAGCGCTGGCGTCTTCGGTGTGTTCCTGGCCGGCTTGCGCTGGCGCGTGATCCTGCTGCTGTTGGTATTGCTTGCAATCGCCGCACCCATCGGCTGGCATTTCCTGCATGACTATCAGCGCAATCGGGTCCTGACCTTCCTCAATCCGCAGCGCGATCCACTGGGCGCCGGCTATCACATCATCCAGTCGGAGATCGCGATCGGTTCCGGCGGTCTGTTCGGCAAAGGCTGGCTGCACGGTTCGCAGTCACAACTGGACTTCCTGCCGGAAAGCTCCACCGACTTCATTTTCGCGGTACTGGGCGAGGAGTTCGGCTTGCTTGGCGCGCTGGCACTGCTGGCCCTGTACGGATTCATCATCGGTCGCTCGCTGGTGATCGCGTTGCGCGCGCAGGACACCTTCTCGCGCCTGCTCGCTGGCGCGCTGAGCATGGCATTTTTCACCTATGTGTTCATCAACAGCGGCATGGTGTCCGGACTGGTGCCGGTGGTCGGCGTGCCGTTGCCCTTGATCAGCTATGGCGGCACCTCGATGGTGACCTTGATGGCCGGCTTCGGTATCCTCATGAGCATCCATTCGCACCGCAAGCTAGTCTCGACGTGACAGGTTCAACACGCTGCTTATCCGCTGTATCGCTCCTGTTCGGCGTCTGCCTGTTAAGCGCCTGTGCGCGGGGCATAAAACCATCCGCGCATCCGGCACCCGTGCCAGGTTACAGCGCGCGCGCCGAGGTCAAGGCCTTCATCGACCTTGTGTCGAAACAGGATCATCTCGATCCGGTCTGGCTCGCCAAAGTGCTCGACGAAGCGCAGCACCGTGACGACATCATCGCCGCCATCACCCGGCCCTACGAATCCAAACCCTGGTATCAGTACCGGGCAATCTTTCTCACCGACGCGCGCATCGCCGGCGGCGTACAGTTCTGGGATGCGCATGCGGCAACGCTCGCGCGTGCCGAACGGGCTTATCACGTGCCCGCCTCGATGATCGTCGCCATCATCGGCATCGAGAGCAATTACGGCCGGCAGCGTGGTGGTTACCGGGTGCTGGACGCGCTCGCCACACTCGGATTCGACTACCCGTCGCGTGGCAGTTTCTTCCAGAATGAACTGGAACAGTTCCTGCTCATGTGTCATGAAGGTGGGCTGGATCCGTCCACCGTCATGGGCTCGTATGCGGGCGCGATGGGGGCGCCGCAATTCATGCCGGACAGTTATCGCCAGTACGCCGCAGATTTCGACAACGACGGCAAACGGGATATCTGGGACGACTGGGACGACATCATTGGCAGCGTTGCCAATTTTTTTCACGAGCACGGCTGGCAACCGGATGCGTTGATTGCCGTGCCCGCTGCCTGGACCAAACCGGCACCGCCCGCTGAACTGCTGGCACCCACCACCGTCGGCGCGTTGCGTCAGCAGGGGGTGCTGCTCAGCAAGGGTGTAAGCGATGATCAGGACGCGATCCTGGTGGGATTGCAGCAGCAACAGACCATGGATTACTGGGTCGGATTGCACAATTTCCGGGTCATCACCCAATACAACAAGAGTGCGCTCTATGCGATGGCTGCCACCGAACTCGCAAACAGTATCGCCGAAGCGCACGCGCTGCAGGATCACGATGCGCCGCCTTGAGTCCGTTGCCTGCCGTGCATTACTGATAACGCTGGCGCTCGCCGGCTGCGCGCCGTTTCCTGTTGCGCCCGGCAGCGGCCAGGATTACGGCCCCTCACAACCGGTGGACGTGTCACAGGTACCGGATGCGGTTCCTCGCAATGAACCCAGAAGCCGCTTCGGCAATCCGCCGTCCTATACCGTCGACGGCAAGACCTACCACGTGCTGCCGGAATGTGCCGGTTACCACGAGCGCGGCATCGCCTCCTGGTATGGCATGAAATTCCATGGTGGTCGCACCTCCGACGGCGACACCTACGACATGTATGCCATGACCGCCGCCAACAAGGTGGTGCCGTTGCCCTGCTTCGTGCGCGTCACCAATCTCAAGAACAACCGCAGCGTGATCGTCAAAGTAAACGATCGCGGCCCGTTCGTGGAGAACCGCATCATCGATCTCTCCTATGCCGCCGCCAGAAAACTCGGCGTGGTCGCCACCGGCACTGCACTGGTCGATGTCGCGGCGGTGACAGCGGGCGAAACCCCACCACCACCCGCCGCCGTGGTCAGCACACCCGTACCAGCCCCGCAAACTGACACCGCAGGCAGTAGTCCGCAGTTGTTTGTGCAGGTGGGTGCGTATGCAGAGCAGGCTAATGCGGAACGCGCCCGACAGAAGCTGGAGGCGGATGGGGTCAAACCGGTACTGATCGTCTCGGCGTCGGTCGCCGACAAAACCCTATATAAGGTAAGGGTCGGACCGCTCTCCGATGTCGCCGCGGTCGACCAAGTCACCCGGCAGCTGGCAGGGCTGGGTTACCCTGACGCCGAGGTGGTTATTCCATAAGCCTGTTTGGCGCTTCGCCGGGCATGACAGCCGTTACCGGTGCCCCATGGTGGGTTTCGGGACGCAGGCGCGTTAAAATCAGCTCCGGTTTCCGGCTCCCTTGCCCGATCTCCGTTCCTAAACTCCATTCTGTCCGAGGTAATCCCTTGAGAAGTCAGCGTCTTGCCGCGTTCACTCTGGGCCTGATCGCCCTGTCCTGTTGCGCCGCCGTAAAGGCAATCCCGGTTCCTGCGCCGCCGCAACTTGCCACCAAAAGCTACGTGCTCATGGATGCGAACAGCGGTCAGATACTTGCCGCCAGCAATCCCGACCTGCGCACTGAACCGGCCAGTCTCACCAAACTGATGACTGCCTACGTGGTATTCCACGCGCTCAAGGACGGCATGATCCATCTCGACGATCCGGTCACCATCAGTGTCAAGGCCTGGCGCATGGGCGGTTCGCGCACCTTCGCCAAGGTCGGCAGCCAGGTCAGTGTGGAAGATCTGATTCAAGGCATGGTGGTGCAGTCCGGCAACGACGCGACTGTCGCGCTGGCGGAAAAAATCGGCGGCACCGAAGACACATTCGTCGAACTGATGAACAAATATGCCCAGCAACTCGGCATGACCAACAGCCACTTTGTCGATGCCTCCGGCCTCACGGATGATCCGCAGCATTACGTGACCGCCCGTGACATCGCCATCCTGTCGCGCGCCATCATCCGCGAATTTCCGGAGTATTATCATTTCTTCTCAGAAAAAAGTTTTACCTGGAATCATATTTCGCAGCGCAATCGCAACGATCTGCTGTTCTCGGACCCTTCGGTTGACGGACTCAAGACCGGCTTCACCGACGACGCCGGTTATTGCCTGGTGGCGTCGGCAAAACGCGGCGACATGCGGCTGATCGGCGTCGTCACCGGTGCCAAGCATGAGCGCGATCGCGCCATCTACGACGAGGCCCTGCTCAACTACGGTTTCAATTTCTACGATTCACGCAAACTGTATGACGCCGGCTCCAGCATCGCGCAACTCAAGGTCTGGAAAGGCAGTGACAGCAGCGTGCCGGTGGGCGTGGCACAGGATTTCGTAGTCACCTTCCCCAAGGGGCAGTACGATCATCTCGACGCCAGCGTGCATTCCAGCGCCGGGCTCATCGCACCTGTCAGGGCCGGCCAGCAGGTCGGCAGCGTGACCGTGACGCTGGACGGCAAGCAGATTGCCGAAGCCCCGCTTTATACCTTGAAAGCGGTGCCGGAAGGCGGCATCTTCACCCGCATGTTCGACAGCATCCGGCTCTGGTTCCACAAGAAGTAACCCATGGCAACGCCTTTTCAGACTGTATGGTTCAGCGGCAAATTCATGCCGCTTGCCGACGCGCGGATTTCACCGCTGGACCGCGGTTTTCTGTTCGCCGACGGTGTGTATGAGGTGATCCCGGTGTATGCCGGCAAACTGTTCCGCCTGCCGGAACATCTGCGCCGTCTGCAATACAGCCTCGATGCGATCCGGCTGGCCAATCCCCATGACAACGAAACCTGGAGACAGACCTTACAGGGGCTGGTCGACAAGAATGGCGGCGGCCAGCAGGCAGTGTATCTGCAGGTGACACGCGGCGCCGCAGAAGGACGTGATCACGCCTTTCCGGCGGGTGTACCCGCCACCGTGTTCGCGATGAGTTCACCGTTGGCCGAGCTGCCGGAAACGCTGCGGGAAAACGGCGGCAAGGTCATCACGCTTTCCGATATCCGCTGGCATCGTTGCGACATCAAATCGGTCGCGCTGCTTGGCAATATCCTGCTGCGCCAGACCGCCACGGACCAGGGTTGCGACGAGGCCGTGCTGATCCGGAACGGTTACGCCACCGAAGGCACGGCCAGCAGCCTGTTCATCGTCCACGGCGGCACCATCATGACCCCGCCAAAGTCCTCAGACCTGTTACCGAGTATCACGCGCGATGTGCTCGTTGAACTCGCCGCGCAACACGGCATGCCATTGCGCGAAGAACGCATTCCGGAAGCGGAACTGCATGCCGCCGAAGAGGTATGGCTGGCCAGCTCGACGCGCGAGGTTTATTCGATAACTGAACTGGACGGACAGCACGTCGGCAGCGGCAGACCGGGACCCCACTGGCGCCGCATGTACGAGGCCTTCCAGGAACTGAAACGCACCACAGCATGACAGCTGATACGTCGCCACTGACTTTCCCCGTCGAGTTCCCGGTCAAGGTGATGGGACACGACACGCCGGATTTTCACGCCACGCTGGCGGATATCTTCGCGCGCCATGTCGCGCCACTCGATGCTCTCAAGGTTTCGCATCAGGCCAGCCGCGAGGGCCGTTTCATTTCGGTGACGGTCATTTTCACCGCCGAAAGTCGTGCGCAGCTTGATGCGCTCTATACGGAATTGTCCGGCAACGAACATGTGCTTATGACGTTATGAGCGCGCCAATCGAGTTGCCGCTGTTGCGCGATCTGGGCCAGGTCGAATACGAGCCCACCTGGCGTGCCATGCAGCAATTCACCGAGACCCGCAACGCGGATACGCGCGACGAGATCTGGTTTCTGGAACACCCGCCGGTATTCACCCTCGGCCTGGCTGGCAAGCT
>DASUXE010000102.1:0-3827 GCA_036378075.1 Gammaproteobacteria bacterium | reverse complement strand
TCAAGCAGGCCATGGAATTCATCTACTGAACCGGCGGCGCCCGTGGCACAGGCGTCGGGTGAGTGTGGCGAACCAGGAGACAGGCATGAATACCCCGGCGACCGCTGTTCAGGGCACCACCGTTACCCGCAACCCGGCGACCGGCGACATCATTGCGCAAACCCCGGAACTGACGTCCGAACAGGTGCGTGATGCGATCCGGCTTGCGCGCGAAGCTCAACCTGACTGGGCGGCAACACCACTCGCTGAACGCGGCCGCATCATCGCAAGACTGCGCCACCTGCTCATCCGGCACAGCGATGAACTGGCCCGGCTGATTTCCGATTGCGTGGGCAAGACCCGAATCGAGGCGCTGGCTACCGAGATCATGCCCAGTGTCGGCGGCAGTCGCTGGTATCAGAAACATGCGCGCCAGGCGCTCAAACCCGAGCACCTGCAGGCCGGCTCGCTGCTGTTCCTCAACAAACGCAGCACCGTATATCGCGTGCCCTGGGGTGTGGTGGGCATTATCGCGCCATGGAATTATCCGCTCGGCATTCCCATGCACGAAATCGTGCCGGCCTTGCTCGCCGGCAACGTTGTATTGTTCAAGACCGCACCTGAAACGTTGCCGGTCGGCAGCCGTTTGACCGAGTTGTTGCAGCTTGCCGGGCTGCCACAGAACGTATTCACCCACATCAACATCGATGGTCCGTTATGCGGCGATCTGTTCCTTGAAAGTGGCGGGGTCGACAAGTTGTTCTTCACCGGTTCGGTACGCGTCGGCAAGCTGCTGATGAGCAAGGCGGCCGAGACCCTGACGCCGCTGTCGCTCGAACTGGGCGGCAAGGATGCAATGATCGTCTGCGCTGATGCGGATCTGGAACGCGCCGCCAATGGTGCGGTCTGGGCCGGGCTTTCGAATGCCGGACAATCGTGTGCCGGCGTGGAACGGTTGTATGTGCATGACTCCATATATGAGCCATTCATGGTCCTGCTCAAACAGAAGGTCGAAAGCCTGCGCGTGGGCCGCGACACCGATTTCAACGTCGACATCGGCGCCATCTGCACCACACGCCAGACGGAAACCATTCATCGTCATGTGGACGAAGCACTGGCGCAGGGCGCACACATTTTTGCCCATGCCCCGTCGCCGGCATCCAGCAGTCCGCAGTTCATCGCACCACTGGTGCTGACCAATGTCAGTCATCAGATGGCGGTGATGCGGGAAGAAACCTTCGGGCCGGTCCTGGGGGTAATGCGTTTCAGCCGCGACGACGAAGCCGTACAACTGGCCAACGACTCCCGATACGGCCTGACCGCTTCGGTATGGTCAAGAAACACTCGCAAGGCTATCAGGCTTGCCCGTCGAATCCGTGCCGGCGCCGTGACCATCAACGATCACTTGCTGTCGCATGGACTCACCGAAACCCCGTGGGGCGGCTTCCGGGAATCCGGGGTCGGGCGCGGGCACGGAAAATTTGCATTTGAGGAAATGACCGCGCCGCAGGTGGTAGTCACAGATCGTCTCTCGATGCTCAAACGACAGCTGTTCTGGCACCCCTATGGCGAGCGCTCCTACAGACTGTTGAAGCGCGTCATGTCACTGCTATTCAGGTGAAATTTCCCGCTCAGAAATTGCTGAGCGGCATTTCTTCCAGAATCTCAATATCGCCGTTTAGGATCAATTCATCGTCGTAGGACTCGGTGTCCGCGCCGTTCCAGTAATCCTGTGCACGCTTGCGCCATTCGCTGATCGAAATCGTGTCGCCCATCACCACCTGCTGCGCCGCGCGATGCAATTCACCGGTCGCATTGACCCGGTACACTTTCTTATTGTCCCCACGCATGTTGTCCAGCCAGAAGCGCACGGCCTTGTCGCTTTCCGGAATCAACCAGATACAGGTGGAGCGTGACGGCAGTGTGGCAAACATCTGGCGCCTTATATCCTCGAAAATGAGCTCCCGGACCACGCGGGTCGCAAGAAACAGGCTGTCGAGCGTTTCCGCCAGGGTCTTGACCGGGTCGTAGTGATAAAAATTGAGGCGCGGATCTTTCTTGCCGGACTTTCGGTACGCTGCCAGCGCACGGAATGCCACCAGATCCACGGTATAGACTTCGTTGGTATCCGGATTGGTGATACCACGCCGCGCCATCTCAAAAGCGCGCCAGGAGTTGTTCGGTTCATTGCCGAACGTAAAGGTGGCACCTTCGAACCATTTGGGCGAATTGTGCTTGTGGATATGGTAGAACTTCTGATTTTCGATATGCATGGCGCCTGGAAACCCTGTTGATGCAGACCGCGCATAATGGTAACAGGTGCGCCAGGCAAATTGTGCAATGCCGGTTCAGTTTCGACCGCTGGCCGCCAGCCTGACCGGTTGTCGTTTTCTGCCCCAGTTACCCGGTGGTCCGTCAAATACGCCGGGCAATTGCGCGCCGCAGTTCGTGCAAGCCCCTTTGTCGGTCAGGTTCCACGTGCTCAGCTCGTACCAGTCGCGTCCGATCAGCAGCGTGCCGCATTGATGACACCAGGTACTGCCACCCTCGCGGTCGTGCACGTTGCCCGTGTAGCAATAATGCACCCCATTGTTCAGTGCGATTTCCCGTGCCCGTACCAGCGTCGTAGGCGGTGTCGGCGGCACATCGGGCATTTTCCAGTCCGGGTGAAAAGCCGTGAAATGCAGCGGGACGTCGGCACCCAGTTCGTCAACCACCCAGCGCGTCAATGAATCAAGTTCGCTGTCGGAATCGTTTTCTCCGGGTATCAGCAGCGTGGTGATCTCGAACCAGACCCGGGTTTCGTGCTTGAGATACAGCAACGTGTCCAGGACCGGCTGCAGATGCCCGCCGCAGACCTTGTGATAAAAGCGTTCGCTGAATGCCTTCAGATCGACGTTGGCCGCATCCATGTGGGAATAGAACTCACGGCGCGGCGCAGCTTCGACATACCCGGCCGTCACCGCAATTGAGCGCACCCCGAGCACATGCGCGGCGTCGGCCACGTCCATGGCGTATTCCATGAAAATCACCGGATCGTTGTAGGTATAGGCGAGGCTTGCGCAACCGAGTGATTTCGCTGTTTGTGCCAACGTTTCCGGCATGGCCGAATCCATCAGCCGATCCATTTCGCGCGACTTCGACATGTCCCAGTTCTGGCAGAACTTGCAGGCCAGATTGCAGCCGGCCGTACCAAACGACAACACCGAGGTACCCGGCAGGAAGTGGTTCAGGGGCTTTTTTTCCACCGGGTCGATGCAGAACCCGCTGGAACGCCCGTAGCTGAACAGCTTGACTTGACCCTGCTCGCAACCCCGCACAAAACACAAGCCGCGCTGGCCTTCGTGCAATTTGCAGGCGCGCGGACACACGTCGCACTGCACCCGGCCGTCTTCCAGCCGGTGCCAGTAGCGGGTGGCCACCACAGTCTGCGGTTCAGCGTTCAAATGCCTCGCTCCGTACTATGCTTAAGTATATGACTATCCAGACGGACATACGGCCCGCCGCGGTGGCCGGGCTGTTCTATCCCGATAATCCCGTATTGCTGCGGGACTCCATCACGCAACTGCTTGAGGAAAATCCAGCCTCCGGACCGGTGCCAAAGGCGGTGATCGCACCGCATGCGGGGTACATATACTCCGGCCCGGTTGCTGCGCGTGCCTACAACCGGGTTGCGGCGGGAGCCGGTGTCATCCGCCGCGTGGTGGTGATGGGGCCCGCGCACCGGGTCGCGCTGCAGGGTATGGCCTTACCCACGGCGCGGAAATTTCGTACACCGCTTGGCGACATCACAATTGATCAGGATGCCATCGACGGGATCCGGGATTTTTCCTGCGCAGGCTGGTCCG
>DASUXE010000101.1:0-3055 GCA_036378075.1 Gammaproteobacteria bacterium | reverse complement strand
AAAAGGCCGCTCACGCGGCCTTTTTTTCGTGCCACCCCGGGTCTATTTTTTCAACTTGGTCAGCAATGGTTCGATCAAGTCCATCGGTAACGGAAACACGATGGTGTTGGTCTTGTCGCCCGCGACTTCCACCAGCGTCTGCAGGTACCGCAACTGAATGGCCTGCGGCTGCTGGACCAGGGTCTGGGCGGCTTCCATCAGCTTCTGTGAAGCTTGCAGCTCGCCTTCCGCATTGATGACCTTGGCGCGCCGCTGCCGTTCAGCCTCGGCCTGCTTGGCAATCGCGCGGATCATACCTTCGTCCAGATCCACCTGCTTGATCTCGACATTGGATACCTTGACGCCCCAGATATCGGTGTGTTTATCGAGAATCAGCTGGATATCGGCGTTGAGTTTGTCACGTGCCGCCAGCATGTCGTCGAGTTCGTGCTGCCCCAGCACCGAACGCAAGGTGGTTTGCGCAAGCTGGCTGGTAGCTTCATAGACATCGGCAACCTGAATGATGGCTTTCTCCGGATCGACCAGCCGGAAATAGATCACGGCATTGACCTTAACGGACACATTGTCCCGGGAGATTACGTCCTGCGGCGGCACGTCCATGACCACGGTGCGCAGATCCACTTTCACAACCTGCTGCACGATTGGCCATACCACGATGAGGCCCGGGCCCTTGACCGCGCTGAAACGGCCAAATGTGAAGATCACACCACGTTCGTATTCCTTCATTATCTTGATGGAGCTGAACAGCAGGAAAGCCGCGATAACGACGACTACCAGTATCCCTATAGCCATGACTATTTCTCCTCGAGATCCGTTTTTTCGACTGTCAATTTCAAGCCGTCACGCGAGAGCACTCTGATGGAAGTGCCTGCCCGTAGCGGTGTGCGGCTCCACGCGTTCCAGTTTTCACTGTGCACCCGCACGATGCCGTTGCCATCGCTGGCGAAATCGGACACCGCACTGCCAATGCTGCCGATCATTTCCTCGCCGCCGCTCACCACAGGTTTGCGGTGTGCACGCATCGCCAGCGACAAGGTGCCAACCACGATCAGACCGGCAGCGGCGCTGACACCGCCGATTACACCACGCGAGATGCTGAAACCGGGAATGCCGGTATCCATCAGGATGATGGAACCGATCACGAATGCAAACAGGCCGCCGATGCTGAGTGTCCCGTAGGCGGGCACGAAAGTTTCAGTAATGAACAGAATGATGCCGAGGACGATCAGCGCGAGACCGGCAAAATTGACCGGCAGAATATTGAAAGCATAAAGCGCCAGGAGCAGGGCGATTCCACCCGCGACCCCCGGTAACACGCCACCCGGGTTATAGCCTTCGAACACCAGTCCGTAAATGCCGATCAGCAACAGAATATAGGCGACCGTAGGGTCAGTGAGTACCGCGAGAAATTTGACGCGAAAGCCCGGCGCGTAATCACTTATTGCCGCACCAGCAGTATGCAGAGTAACGGCTCCGGAAACCGTGGTTACACGCCACCCATCCAGTTTCGTCAGCAGATCGGATGTATCGCTGGCGACGAAATCGATTACGTGCTGTTTGAGGGCCTGTTCTGCGGTCAGGCTTGCGGCGTCGCGTACTGCCTGTTCGGCCCAGTCAGCGTTACGTCCGCGTTGGGCGGCCAAACCGCGGATGTAGGCGATCGCATCGTTGAGTACCTTGCGGTCTTCTGCCGTCTTGGGCACAGCCGGAGTCGGGCTTTTGTCACCGACCAACTGTACCGGCGTGGCTGCGCCGAGTTCGGTAGCGGGCGCCATGGCGGCGATATGGCTGGCATACAAAATGTAGGTGCCGGCGCTTGCCGCCCGCGAACCGCTGGGCGCGACATAGGTTGCCACCGGAACCGGCGATGCCAGAATACTCTTGATGATGTTCCGCATGGCACTACTCAAGCCGCCCGGGGTGTCCATTTGCAGGAGCACCAGTTCGGCTTTGCGGTCTGCGGCCGCGCGCAGTCCTTGCGCGACATAATCGGCAGTCGCCGGCCCGATTGGACCGTCAACACGCAGACGCACTACGCTGGCACCGGTGCCAGCGGCAACCATCGGGGAAGCGGTCGCCCACGAGGCCGTGGCCAGAAACAAAACTGCTAAAGCGGCAAGTGCATGACGCATGCCGGACATATAAACAGAGCAGCCGGACAAAGGCAACCGGATCGCATGCTGTTGCTGATGCAGACCATCCTGTAAAATTCCAATAATCATGCCATTTCCCGTACGCAAGCGTATCTTTGCGATGCCTCGCCGGGTCTCGCTGTAACCGGAAGAATCATGCCCAGAATCGGATTGATAGCGACAACAAGCCTGTGGCTGCTGATTGGCATGATGACGCTTTCGACATCGGCGCGCGCCGACACGCCCGCTTCCGGGTCCAACCAGGCCCGCCCACGTATCTGTCTGGTTCTTTCCGGCGGTGGCGCCCGTGGTGCAGCGCACGTCGGGGTATTGGAAGCGCTCGAGCAACTGCATATTCCGGTCGACTGCATCGCCGGTACCAGCATCGGCGCCATTATCGGCGGACTTTATGCGGCCGGCATGAGCGCACAGCAGCTGGATCGCGAACTGGTTTCGCCCGCCGTGCAAGACAGCATGGCCGACAAGCTGCAACGCAGCATGCTGACCTACCGGGAGAAGCGGGATCAACTGCAATATATCGTGCAGGCCGAGTTTGGTTACGCCAATGGCCGGGCGTTCTTTCCGCAAGGCATTATTGCCGGAAATGATCCCAGCCGAATACTCAATATTCTGTCGCTGCTGACCGATCCAAACAATGATTTTACGAAGCTTCCGATTCCCTTCAAGGCGGTCGCGACCGACATTGACAGCGGCAAGATGGTGGTGCTTGATCATGGCAATCTCGCCGAGGCATTGCGCGCGAGCATGTCGGTTCCCGGTGTTTACCCTCCGGTACACTTTCAGGGCCATACGTTGGTCGATGGCGGCCTGGTGCGCAATCTCCCAATTGACGTTGCAAGAGGCATGGGCGCCCAGATTGTCATTGCGGTCAATGTCGGCACTCCGGTGACCGCGCTTGGCGA